>JAEWBL010000498.1 GCA_023391175.1 Pseudomonadota bacterium | reverse complement strand
CGGCGAGCGCCGGGGCGAGCTTCCATGAGGCGCCGAGCAGCGGGAAATTCCACGGCACGATCTGCGCCACCACGCCCAACGGCTCGCGCAATGTGAAATCGAGAAGGTCTTTGCCGAGGGGGATGGTGTCGCCGAACACCTTGTCCATGGCCCCGGCATAATAAGTGAAGACGCGGATCGCGCCCTCCACCTCGCGCAGGGCGCCGGAGATGGGCTTGCCGGCGTTCACCGCCTCGATCTGCGCGAACTGGTCCTGCCGGGTCTTGATCCCGGCGGCGATGCGGTGGAGCACCGCACCGCGCTCCATCGGTGGCAGATGAGGCCAGTCGCTGGCATCGAAGGCGTGGCGCGCCGAGCGGATCGCCGCCTCCACCTCCACCGGCCCGGCGAGCGCGATGTCCGCGAGGGGGGCGCCGGTCCAGGGATCGACCAGCGTCTCCACGTCACCGCCCATGGCGGGCACGAAGCGCCCGCCGACAAACGGCTCGCGATGGAGGGAGGGCAGCATGACGGTCATGAGGCCGCGGCCTCCAGCGCCTGCATCTTCTCATAGAGGGCCGCCGCGGCAGCGGCCGGGTCCTTCGCGTCGGTGATGAGGCGGCCGACGATGGCGAAGCGGCGCGGGCAGGCCGCCGCGGCGGCGAACGCCCCCTCGATGGTGCCGCCCAGCGAACCGAAACCGGTGAGGAACACCAGCGGATTTTTCACGTTCGCGGCGATCCAGCCGGACCAGCGGGTGACCTTTGCGGCATCGTGGGCGGGCAGCACAAAATGGTCGGCGCCACCCTCGGCCGCGCGGGCGAGGATGAGGTCCAGCGCATTGTCGAGCAGATAGCCGCCGCCGGAGACGCCGTAATCGGCCACCGGAATCTCGCCGCCCACCACCGGCGCGATGCCGGCCTTGAGTGCCTCGCCGACGAAGCCGTCCACCGCGGTGGGGCCGGCGACGGGGAACAGGATCAGCCCGTCCACCTCGGCGTCGGCGCACAGGGCGGTGAACTTCTTTGCCATGTCCGGCATGTCCGGACCGGCCTTCTGGTGGTCGTAGAGAATGGGCAGGTCGGTGAGGTCGCGCACGCGCCGCATGGACTCCTTCAGGCCATGGCGCAGCACGCTGGTGAGGCCGAGCTTGTAGCCGGCGACGCCCGGGACGCCGCTCGTGGCCTTCACGACCGCATCGAACTTCTCCTGCGTCTCGATATCGAGGGCGGGGACGATGCCCACGGTGCCGGAGAAGGTCTTCGCCGAAAAAGTGCTGGCCATTGCGGTCTCGCTCGCTTCCATCCTGTGCCTGAACGCTAGGGCGGGGCAGGGGTCCACGGTAGCGCCGGCTCGTGGCGGGCTCATGGGGCCAGTCTCGATCATGGGGCCAGTGGCGGCGGCCTGCGGGGTCGCCGCCATTCTGCCACGCTTGGTTCAGCTTGCATTCAGCCGATATTTCATACACGTGGCCCCTGCTGGAGCTTGGCCGGGGGGGACAAGCCGGCGAGGCGCCACGCCCCATCCTTCACCCCTTATCTCCGACCCAAAGGCCGCACATGAAGACGGGTATTCTCGCCGCGCTCGCCGTCGCCGCCACCCTTGCCACCGCTGGGGGCGCGCAGGCCCAGGTCAAGCCCTATGGGGCGGGCTTCGATGGCTGGACCTTCACCGCCACCACGGAGAAGTCCGGCATCGTCAACTGCCGCGCCACGCGCAAGGTCGGCAACCGTGACGACATCATCGCCCGACGCACCGACGGTCACGTCTACATGAGCGTGAAGGCAGAGGGTCGCAAGGGCGACTTCAAGGGCACCATCGTCAACGTTCCCGGCAAGCCGCGCGGCATGCTGGAATGGACGGTGCCGGGCGGCGCCGATGGCAACCGCATGTGGTTCATCATGCCCTTCGTCGCCATCGACCATATCGCGGCCGCCGGCGCCTACCAGTTCTCGCTGCCGGATTCCGAGGATGTGGGCACGGTCAATCTCGGCAAGCGCGCCAAGGAGGCGTGGGCCCGCGTCAACCAGTGCGTCCAGGCCAATGGCGGGTGACCTGCCCTCGACCTAGCGCATTTTCAAGCGAAGTGGATTCCGATTCGCGTGAAGAAAATGCGAAAACTCAGAGACATAGACCAATTCCGGTGAACCGGAGTTCGCCGGAATTGCTCTAGGCGCCGGCCTCGGGCCGGTGCCGGGCCATGCCGGCGAGCAAGGTCAGCGCGTCGGCGAGGTCCTGCTCCTCGATGCCGCGGGCGATGAGGACCATGCGGTTCTCGCCGTCCGCCGCGTGGGCGAGGAGCCCGGGGGAGTAGACCAGCCCCTGCACCCCGTGCAGCACCACCGGCTGGGGCACCTCTTCGAGATGCAGGATGCCCTTGAGGCGCAGCAAGGCGGCGCCGAACAGATCGCTCACACGGTCGAGCCAGGCATCCACCTCATCCTGTGTCAGGCGGCCGGGGAAGGCGAGGGAGGCGGTTGTGACCGCATGACCGACGCCGGTGGCCGAGAAGCGCCGGCTGAGCGGGCGCGGCGTCTCACGCGGGTCGATCCAGAGCAGCGTCCCGTCGCGCGCCGTCGCCGGCAGCACGTGGCATTCCGCCAGCGGATTGAGCATGGCCACCTCGCGCTCGGCGGCGGCGAGCTGGTCCGCCGTCGCAAGGTCCGCCTTGCTGATGAGGATGCGGTCGGCGAGAGCGACCTGCGTCATGCCCTCGGGATGGTGGGCGAGGGTGGCGGCGAAGTTCGCCGCATCCACCACGGTCGTCACGCCGGCGATGGAGAAGTGCCGGTTGAACAGGGGATCGGCGATCAGCGCATGGAGCACCGGCGCGGGGTCGGCGAGGCCGCTCGTCTCCACCACCACCCGGCGGAAGGAGAGCCCGTCCATGGCGCGGCGGCGCAGGAGGCCGTTGAGCGTGGCGTTCAGCGAGCCCTTCATGCGGCAGCAGATGCAGCCGCCCTCCAGCAGCATCACCTCGTCGCTGCCCGTCTCGATGAGCGTGTGGTCGATGCCGGCGTCGCCCGCCTCGTTGATGATGACGGCGGTGTCGCGGAACGCCGGGCGCTTCAGCAGATCGTTGAGCAGGGTCGTCTTGCCCGCGCCGAGAAAGCCGGTGACGAGGACGACCGGGATGTCGCTCATGCGCGGGGTGTCAGCCGAGTTGGGACTTGAGCAGAGCGAGCGCAGCCTGCACCGCGCACAGGCGCACGTTGTCCCGGCTGCCGGGGAAGACGTGGCGCTCTTCCGCGAGCCCTCCGTCGCGGGTGGCCACCGCGACGAAGATGGTGCCCACGGGGTTCACCGCATTGCCCCCGCCCGGCCCGGCGTAGCCGGTGATGGCGACGGTGGCGCCCGCCTCGGAATGGCCGAGCAGGCCCTGGGCGAGGCCCCGCGTGACCTCCGCGCTCACCGCGCCGTGGGCGGCGGAGATGGCGGCCGGCACATCGAGGCCGGTGGCCTTGGCCGAGGAATGGTAGAGCACATAGCCCCGCTCGAAGATTTCCGAGGCACCGGACACTGAAGTGAGGCAGGCGGCGACCAGGCCCGACGTTACCGTCTCGGCGGCGGCAAGGCGGATGTTCCGCGCGCGGGCGGCCGCGAGCACGTCGGCGGCGAGAGTGAGGAGGGACGCGGGAAATAAGGTTTCGTCCGCCTGGAGCAGAGCGGTCTCGGGCATGCGGTTCGCCTCGGCTGCGGGCGCGGCCTTTGGGACAAAGCACGCGCGTCAACGGTGAAAATGGTTGCCGCCCCGCCGGTAAGTCAAGCAAGTGGCCGGGGTGGTCCCAAAACGCCGTCAGCGACTGGCCCTCTCGCAACTGGCCCCAACCGGTGCCAACATGCAGCCCTGCCCGGACACTGGCCACGATCTCCCCGGCCAAGATCTCATGGGCAAGATCTCGTGGGATTGCGACGCCGTGCTGATCTCCCTCGACCGCGCCTCCGCCTTGAGCCTCCAGGAACAGCTCTTCGAGCAGATCCGCCAGCAGATCCTCGACGGGCGATTGAAGGCCGAGGCGGCGGTGCCGTCCTCCCGCCATCTCGCCCAGCAGCTTGGCGTCTCGCGCAATTCGGTGACGTTCGCCTATGAGCGGCTCATCAACGAGGGCTATCTCGTGACCCGCCCCATGGTCGGGACCTATGTGGCCGCTGTGGTGCCCGAGGCGGCCATGAGTGCATCGGTGAGTGCGTCGGTCAGCGCGTCCGCCTCGATCACGGCAACATCCGCAGTTCGGGCGGAGGCGCCGGTGGAGCGACGCTCGCCGGAAAAGCTCGCGCCCGCCGCGTTCACCGGGCGGCCCCATTCCATCCTCAACACCAGCCGCATCCCCATCGATTTCTGGCCCCAGCGCACCGATCCGCGCGCCTTCCCGCTGAAGACGTGGCGGCGCCTCGTGCTGCATGCCCTCGCGGTGGCGGGGCACAATCTCACCGAATATGGCGAGCCGTGTGGGCTGATGGCTCTGCGCACCGCCATCGCCGACCATGTGGCGGTGATGCGCGACATCCATGTGCGGCCTGAGCAGGTGGTGATCGTCGCCGGCGCGCAGCTCGCCCTCAACCTCGCGCTCCGGGTGCTGGCGCGGGAGGGCGACGCGGTGGTGGTTGAAAACCCGTGCAGCCAGGGCGCCGCCTATCTGTTCGAAAGCGTCAACATGCGCCTCCACCCGCTGCCGGTGGACGAGCAGGGCATCGACACGTCCCGCCTCGCCGGGGTGGCGGCGCAGCTCGCCTATGTGATGCCCTCGCACCAATATCCCATGGGCGGCGTGCTCTCGCTGGAGCGGCGGCAGCAACTGCTCTCCTGGGCCGATCGCACCGGGGCCTATCTGATCGAGGACGATTACGACAGCGAGTTCCACTATGGCGGGATGCTGCTGCCGGCGCTCAAAGCCATGAGCCCGGAAAACGTGATCTATCTCGGCACCTTCTCCAAATCGCTGGGCGCCGGGCTAAGGACCGGCTTCGCCATTTTCCCCGATCACCTTGCCCCGGCTGCGGGCGCGGCGAAGGCGCTGCTCGACAACGGCCATGTGTGGCTGGAGCAGGCGGCGCTCGCCGAATTCCTGCATACGGGGGGCTTCGTGCGCCATCTGCGACGGGTGCGGCTGCGCTACCAGCAGCGCCGCAATGTGCTGGTCTCCGCCTTGCGCGATGCCTTCGGGCGGGTGGAGCTGCGCGGCACGGAGGCGGGCACCCACCTCGCCTGGAAGCTGCCCCCCGGCCTGCCCCGCGCGCACCAGATGGCAGCGCTGGCCAAGAGCCGCAACGTCGGCCTCTACACCATCCAGAACGGCGGCGGGCATGAATACGGCACTGCCGACGTGAGCAACGACTGGCTCCTCCTCGGCTACGCCTCCCTCGCCGAGGAGCAGATCGAGGCCGGCATCCACCGGCTGCGCGGCGCGCTTTAGGGACAGAACGCGATGAGCGGACATCCATCAGATACGGTGCGGCGGCCGGAGGGCACGGCGTTGGCGGTGATCGAGGACTGGCTCGGGCCGCTCAACGGGCGTTCCCTCCTCGATATCGGCTGCGGCCATGGCGCGCTGGCGCGGGCGCTGACAGCGCGGGGCGCGTGCGTCCACGGCATCGATCCGGGGCCGGAGGCCATCGCGGCGGCGCGGGCGGCGGTGCCGGAGGCGACGTTCACCGAGGCCGGTGCCGAGGCGTTGCCTTTCGCGGACGGAAGCTTCGACGCCGTGGTCTTCCTCAACAGCCTTCACCATGTCCCGACGCAACTGATGGCGGCGGCGCTTGGCGAGGCGCTCAGGGTCAGCCGTGGGCCGGTGCTGGTGGTGGAGCCCTTGGCCGAAGGCAGCTATTTCGAGGTGTTGCGGCCGGTGGAGGATGAGACAGCTATCCGCGGCCTCGCGCAGGACGCCCTCTTGGACTGTATTGCGCGCGGAGTGGCACAGGCGGTGCGTCGGCTCGATTACGACGACGTGCGTCGTGTCGCCGGGGTGGATAGCTTCCTCGCGCGGGCGGTTGCCGTCGATCCCGCGCGCGCCGCAGCGGCGGAACGGCATCGTGGTGCCGTCGAGGCGCTTCTGGCCCGCTGGGGCGTTGCGGAGGCGGCTGGCATCCGCCTGGAACAGCCCCACCGCGCCCTGCTGCTGGCGCGATGTCAGGAGACCGCCGGGCGGTAACCAATGGCTGATTAATGAATTGATATAATTTAAGTTTTAGCGTTGCGCCCAAATTTGCGCGGCAAGCATCCGTGCATGTTGGGG
>JAEWBL010000481.1 GCA_023391175.1 Pseudomonadota bacterium | reverse complement strand
AACATGGAGAGCGTGGCACCCACATAGGGCTGGCCGGGGGTGTAGCTGACACGGAACGGCTCGTAGTCCATGCACACGTGGTTGGTGGGCACGTAGAACAGGCCGGTGTCAGGCGAGAAGGACGCAGGCTGCTGGTCCTTGGTGCCGAGCGCCGCCGGGCAGATGCCGGTGGTGTTCACATCTTCGCCGTTCTTCTCGGTGGAATACTTGTCCACGACCAGCGGACGACCATAGGTCGGGCTGTTCTTGTCCATGTCCACCTTGGTCGCCCAGTTCACCGCCGGGTCGAACTTCTCGGCCACGAGCAGTTCGCCGGTCTTGCGATCGAGCGTGTAGCCGAAGCCGTTGCGGTCGAAATGCACCAGCGTCGGGCGGGTCTGACCACCGATCTGCTGGTCGGCGAGGATCATCTCGTTGATGCCGTCGAAGTCCCACTGGTCGTGGGGCGTCATCTGATAGACCCACTTGGCGACACCGGTGTCGGCGTCACGGGCGAAGATGGTCATGGACCACTTGTTGTCGCCCGGCCGCTGCTTCGGGTTCCAGGTCGAGGGGTTGCCCGAGCCGTAATAAACCAGGTTCAGCTGCGGGTCGTACGAATACCAGCCCCAGGTGCAGCCGCCGCCGGTCTTCCACTGGTCGCCCTGCCAGGTGGCGAGGGACGAATCCTTGCCAACGGGCTTGCCGAGCGCAGTGGTCTTCTCGTCGAACAGGATCTGGCTGTCCGGGCCGACGGAATAGGCGCGCCACGCCTGCTTGCCGGTGTTGATGTCGTAGGCGGTGACGTGGCACTGCACGCCGAACTCGCCGCCGGAGATGCCCACGAGGACCTTGTCCTTCACCGGCATCACGGTGGCGGTGTTGGTCTCGCCCTTCTTGGGATCGCCGTTCACCACCGACCAGGCCACCTTGCCGGTCTTGGCGTCGAGCGCCACGACCTTGGTGTCGGCCTGATGCAGGAACACCTTGCCGTCGGCATAGGCGAGGCCGCGGTTCACCGTGTCGCAGCACATCACCGGAATGACGGTGGGATCCTGCTTCGGCTCGTACTTCCAGATGATCTTGCCTTCGTTGTTGAGGTCGAGGGCATAGACGATGTTCGGGAAGGGCGTGTGGACATACATGATGTCGCCCACGACCAGCGGAGAGCCCTCATGGCCGCGCAGCACGCCGGTGGAGAAGGTCCAGGCAACCTGGAGCTTGTTCACGTTGTCGGTCGTGATCTGCTTGAGCTTGGAATGGCGGGTGTTGGCGTAGTCGCCGGTCTGGAGAACCCACTGGTTGGGGTCCTGGGTAAGCTTGAGAACACTGTCATTCGCGCTGGCGGGCGCGCCGAAAAATGCGGTTGCCGCCGCCGTGGCGGTCAAAACCAAAAGACGTCTCATCCGGGCTTCCTCCGATGGATGCGGGTCCGCCTCCACGCGCATGTGGAGCGGGAAACGCACTGAGCGTTTGTTTTCGCCTTGGGGGACTCCATCTACTTCGGCAGCGTGTCACGACCGGCGTGATGCCCTGAAGCCTTGCGGTGACAAGTGCGTCCCGCAGGCCTGCGAACCAACCCCGCGTTCCCCGCACGGAGTTGTTGAAGCCGAAGCTGTGAGGAACGTAAGCAATGTTTTCGCCCAAGGCAATACGCCAAATGTCCGGTTGACGAGGGGATTTATACTGCGATCGCGAAGTGGCCCTGGGTAATATTGCGACGCAGCAATATTCGCGTTTCGGCTTCGCCGTCCGGATTATTCCCATTCCAGCTCGTGGTAGGCTGATGTTGCGTTGCGGGCGTTGAAGTCGTCGAACAGCTGCCAGTCCTTCGCTTCCGCGCGGCCTGCCGAGCGGGCCGCCTCGGCCATGGTGCCGCCGGCCTTGACCGTGGCGCGCACGTCGGCGACGAGGCGATTGAGATAGCGCTCGGTTGGCGCCGCCGCCTCGGG
Organism: Pseudomonadota bacterium; assembly: GCA_023391175.1. GTDB lineage: Bacteria > Pseudomonadota > Alphaproteobacteria > Rhizobiales > Xanthobacteraceae > Xanthobacter. The sequence goes on along the minus strand of JAEWBL010000481.1, from coordinate 2,113 downwards.
CCAAGGGACCGAGGCGGGGCCATGGCCGGGCACCACGCGGGCTGCCGGGCGGCGCTTCATCTCGTCCAGGATCGCGATCCAGCCCAAAGCCTTGCCGTCGAGGGCGGGGATGTGGCCGAGAAACAGCAGGTCGCCGAGGAACCAGGTGCTTGTCTTCTCGTCGAACACCGTGAGATCGGTCGCGGTGTGGGCGGTCTGCCACGCTTCGAGGCGCAGCGGGCGCTCTCCGAGATCGATGGTGCGCACCGTGTCCACCGTCTCGTCCGGCAGGATCACCCGCGTGCCCTCGGCGGCCTGTGGCCCGATGAGACGTTCGGTGGCGGAAAGGTAGGAGGAGGCGCGCGCCGAGAGCGCTTCCGGCAGGTTGTGATGGCCGATGAAGGTCACGCCCGGCCCCACGAACGCGGCATCGCCGAGGACGTGGTCGGGGTGCATGTGGGTGTTGATGACATAGCGGATCGGCAACGCTGTCCGCGCCCGGATTGCCGCCTTCAGCGCCTCCCCCGACGCCTTGCTGCCGCCGGTGTCGATCACCGCGACCGCATCCTTGCCCACGACGAAGCCGGCATTGCCGACGAAGCCGAGATTCTTCGGTAGCGCAAGGGCATAGGGCGCCTGATGGACGAACACACCGGGGGCGACCTCGCTGACCGCGAAGGGCTCCGGCTGCGCTTGCGCTGCAGCCGGAATCGCACCGACCAGCAGCGCCGCGAGGGCCAGACCGGCGGCGACGCGCTGCACCATCAGGGGCTCGCAGCCATGGGCTCCGGAACGCGCCATCTCACCCCTCCCGCAGCAGAGGAAAGCGCGCAGCCAGGGTCGCGCGCTCGGCCTCGATCCATGGACCATCGCGCATGGCCCGCGGCAAGGCGAGACACACCTCCTCGACGACATAGGTCGGCCGGGGCGCCAGCATCACCACGCGGTCGGCCAGCTCCAGCGCCTCGCGCACATTGTGCGTGACCATGAGCACGCTGGTCCCGCCATCCGCCGCCAGCGCCACGTAGCGCCGCAGCTCGGCGGCGGCCTGGGCGTCGAGGGAGACGAACGGCTCGTCGAGCACCAGGAGGTCCGGCTCCAGTGCCATGGCGCGCGCCAGCGAAACCCGCCGTGCGAGGCCCAGGGACAGCTCGCCGGGATAGCGCGTGACGTGGGCCGAGAGGCCGAAGCGTTCGATCAAGGGAGCGAGGTCCATGGCCCTTCGCACCTTCGTCAGCACGAGGCGGATGTTCTCTTCCACCGTGCGCCAGGGCAAAAGGCGCGGCTCCTGGAAGGCGACGCCGATGGAAAGGGTCGCGGGATCGGGCTTCACTTCGCCCTCGAAGGCGCGGTCGAGCCCGGCGAGAATGCGCAGCGTCGTCGTCTTGCCGCAGCCCGAGGGACCGATGAGGCAGACGAATTCGCCGCGCGCGACAGCCAGCGTGATCCGGCGCACCGCCTCCATCGGCGCGCCATCGGGCCGCCGGTATGTCTTGGCGCGGATGACCGCCTCAATGAGCGGTGAGGCGCCAGCGTCGGACATGGGCTTCATAGGGCTGCAGCACGCCGTATTCGATGGCCAGCATGACCGCCATGAAGGCCAGCGAATAGCCGAGCACGGCGGTCACGTCGAACAGCTGGAAATAGACCGAGATGGCGTAGCCGACGCCGTTGGGGCGCCCCAGCAACTCCACCACCAGCACGATCTTCCACACCAGCGCGAGGCCCGAGCGGGCCGCCCCGGCGATATGCGGCTGCAATTGCGGGATCAGCACATGGCGCAGCCGGTCCATCCGAGACAGGCGGAAGGCGCTCGCCATCTCGTCCAGCTCCGGGGAGAGCGCGCGGGTGCCCTCGCGCATCAGCACCGCGACGGTGGGAATCTTGTTGAGTGCCACGGCGAGCACCGCCGCCGCCTCGGTCAGTCCCAGCCAGATGTAGCAGAGCACGGTGATGACCAAAGCGGGCGTGTTGAGCAGCACGATCACCCAGGTGTCGAAGGCGGTGTCGAGCCTGCGCGAGCGGCCGAGCGCGACGCCGATGGCGCAGCCGAGCGCCATGGCCACCACGAAGGAGACGACGACCCGCGCCAGGGTGATGGCGATGTTGGAGATGAGATCGCCCCCGCTCGCCT
>JAEWBL010000455.1 GCA_023391175.1 Pseudomonadota bacterium | reverse complement strand
CCGGCGGCGATCCGCGCAGCATCGGCGGCGGAGAGATCGAGCCCGGCGGCGCGGATGATGGCGGCGGCGTCTTCCGGCGAAAGATGCTGGCTCATGCGGCGACCTCCGTCGCGGCGGGCGCGCGGCTGTGGCCGGAGCCCGGGATCACCATGTGGCAGGCGGCGAGATGGGCATCCGGCGCCGGATCGCCCGGCGTCGCCGGGGAGAGCGCAGGGCCGATACGGCCGCACACCTCTTCCGCGAAGGAACAGCGGGTGTGGAAGCGGCAGCCGGCGGGCGGATCGATGGGGTTTGGCGGATCGCCGGAGAGCGGCGGCGTCTCGGTGCGCTTGTCCGGATCGAGGGCCGGCATGGCCGCGAGGAGCGCGCGCGTATAGGGGTGGGCGGGGGCCTCCCACACCTGATCCACCGGCCCCACCTCCACCACCTGCCCGAGATACATCACCAGCACCCGGTCGGAGATGTAGCGGACCACGTTGAGATCGTGGCTGATGAAGACATAGGTGAGGCCGAACTCGCGCTTGAGATCGGTGAGCAGGTTCAGCACCTGCGCCTCCACCGACTTGTCCAACGCCGAGACCGCCTCATCGAGGATCACGAGCCGCGGGTTCAGCGCGAGGGCGCGGGCGATATTCACCCGCTGGCGCTGGCCGCCCGAGACCTCATGGGGATAGCGGTTGGCGAAGACCTCGGGGCGCAGGCCCACCTTGCCCATCAGTTCGCGGGCCAGCGCCCGCGCCTCCTTGTCGGCGACGCCGTGGACCTTGGGGCCGAAGGCGATGCTCTCCTCGATGGTGAGGCGCGGGTTCAGGGACGCATAGCTGTCCTGAAACACCATCTGCATCCCGCGCCGGAACTCGCGCATGGAAAGGCTGTAGCCGACGACCTGCCCGTCGAAGAGGATTTCGCCTGATGTGCGCGGCATCAGGTGCATCAGCAGGCGCGCGGTAGTGGACTTGCCGCAGCCCGACTCGCCCACGATGCCCAGCGTCTCGCCCTTGGCGACGGCGAAGGACACGTCGTCCACCGCCCGCACCGTCTTCTTCTCGGCGAACAGGCCGCCGCCGATGGGGAAGTGCTTGGTGAGGCTTTTGACGGCGAGCAGCGGCTGGGCCGGTCCGCCGAGATCCTCAAGAGGTTCGATGGTGCTCAATTGCGGATGTCCATGGCGCTGCGCAGCCCGTCGCTGAGCATGTTGAAGCAGATGGAGACGGCGAAGATCATCACGCCCGGCAGCGCCGCGACGCCCGGGTTGACGTAGATCGCGGTGCGCAGCGTGTTCAGCATCAGGCCCCATTCGGGCTCCGGCGGCCGCGTGCCGAGGCCGAGGAAGGAGAGGCCCGCAGCGAGGATCATGGAGACGGAGATGAGGCCCGTCGCATAGACGAAGATCGGCCCCAGCACGTTGCCCAGCATGTGGACGCGCATGATGGTGAGCGCAGAGGCGCCGGACGCCCGCGCCGCATCCACGAAGTCCAGCGAACGCACCGAGGTGGTGACGCTCTCCGCCACGCGGGTGATCTGCGGCACGAACACCACGGTGAGCGAGACGATGGAATTGACGATGCCGGCCCCGAGCACGCCCGAGATGGCGATGGCCAGCAGCACGGAGGGGAAGGCGTAGAACACGTCGATCGTGCGCATGATGAGCGTGTTGACCTTGCCGCCGAGATAGCCCGCCAGCAGGCCGAGGCTGGTGCCGATGCCGAAGGCGAGGATCACAGGCAGGATGCCGATGCGCAGCGAGAGCCGCCCGCCATAGACGAGGCGGGAGAGCATGTCGCGGCCGAGTTCGTCGCTGCCCAGCGGATAGTTGGGCGTGCCGATGGGGCGCAGCCGGCGGATCATGGAGCCCTGATAGGGATCGGCGAGGCCGAGCCAGGGGGCGAAGATGGCGGCGAGCACGATGAGGAGGAGGATGGCCGCGCAGGCCATGCTCACCTTGTCGCGGGAAAGGCGGCGGGCGACCGTCGCCCAATAGCCGCGGGCCTTCTCGACGGGGGCCGCCTCAAGGGCGGCGTCGCTTGTGGCGGTCACGCTCAGGCCCTCTTGATGCGCGGGTCGATCGCCGCCTGGGCGATGTCCACCACGAGGTTGAGGAAGACGAAGAACAGCGCCAGCACGAGGATCGTGCCCTGGAGGAGCGGCAGGTCGCGCTGGAAGATGGCGGAGTTCAGAAGGAAGCCCGTGCCCGGCCAGGAAAACACCGTCTCGATGAGGATGGAGCCGCCGAGCAGGTAGCCGAGTTGCAGGCCCATGACGGCGATGGCCGTGGGCAGGGCGTTCTTCACCACGTGGCGGAACACCTGTGTCTCGCGCAGACCCTTGGAGCGCAGCGCCTCCACGAAATCCTGCGAGAGGATGTCGCCGGTGAGCGCCCGCACCGTGCGCGTGACGATGCCCATGGGGATCACCGACATGGTGACGGCCGGCAGGATGAGGAAGCGCAGGTGCTCCCAGTTCCACGCCCAGCCGCCCGGCCCCATGCCCACGGCGGGCAGCCAGTTGAGCCACACCGAGAAGATGATGACGAGCACCATGCCCAGCCAGTAGTGGGGCACGGAGACGCCCGCCACCGCGATGGAGGTGGCGAGCTTGTCCACCCAGGTGTTGCGGAAGTAGCCGGCGATCAGGCCGAAGAAGGCGCCCAGCACGAAGCCGATGAAGGCTGCGGTCACCGCGAGGATGAAGGTGTTGCCCACCGCCGCCGTCACTTCGCTCAGCACCGGCCGCCCGGTGGCGATGGAGGTGCCGAGATTGCCGTGCAGCGCCTTCCAGACCCAGATGCCGAACTGCACCGGCAGGGGCTGGTCGAAGCCGTAGGCCGCGCGCATCTGCGCCGCGAGCTCGGCGGAGGCATCCGGCGGCAGCACCGCCACCAGCGGATCGCCGGGGGTGATGTGGACCAGCAGGAAGCACACCAGCGCCACTGAGACGACGATGGGGATCACATAGACGATGCGCCGCAGGATATAGAGGAGCACGGGGCCACCTTGCTTGTGTCGGAAGAACGCGGGGCGGCGGCTCCGCGCTTAGGTCTTTCGCTGCCGTCATCCCCCGGCTTGTCCGGGGGAACCACCGTGCCACCGGAGAAGCCTCCCCAGGTCTGCCCCGGCCGCCCCGTGGATGCCCCGGACAAGCCGGGGCATGACGGTTCTTCCCCTTCACCCTTCTCCCGCGAGGGGCGAAGGGCATCACCTCACTGCCCGATGGACACCGGCGAGAAGTCCACGAACCAGCTCTTGGGCTGCACGAAGCCCTTGATCTTCGGGCTCAGTGCGCGCGGACCCACGTCATGGGCTACCCACAGGAAGGCGGCATCGTCCACCGAGGCGGCGTGCAGCTCGGCGAGGGCGGCGTCGCGGGCGGCGGGATCGAAGGCGTTGCGGGCCTTCTTCACCAGCTCGTCGAACTTCGGGTTGTTGATGTAGCCCCAGTTGTTGGACACCGGCGGCGCCATGCCGGACTGGAGGAAGCGCACCATGGCGAAGAAGGGGTCCATGGCCGCATAGGTAATGTTCACCGCATTGGAGCCGTTGGCGGAGGGGTCCTTCGCGCCCTTGCGCCAGTTGGTGAACAGCGTGTTCCACTCGATGACATCGAGCTTCACGTCGAAATAGCACTCGGCCAGCGCCTGCTGCAGGTATTCGTTCATGGGCAGCGGCAGCATCTGGCCCGAGCCGGAGGCCGACGTCTGTGTCGTCACCGTCAGCTTCTTGTCGGGGCCGAAGCCGGCCTCCTTCATCAGCTTCTGGCCTTCCTTCACATCATACTTGATCTGGAAGGTCGGGTTGCCGCGCCAGGGGTGGCCGGGCTCCACGGTGCCGGTGGCGGGCGCCATCAGGCCGCCGAGCAATCCCTCCTTCATGCCTTCGCGGTCGATGCACAGGTTCGCCGCCTTGCGGACCCGGATGTCGTTCCAGGGCGAGCCCTCGATGCGGGAGAACTGCCAGGGCCAGACGTGGGGCTGCTCGTTCGCCTCGATCTTGAAGCCGCGCGACTTGAGCTGCGGCAGGGCGTCGGGCGCAGGGGCCTCGATCCAGTCCACCTGCCCGGCGAGGAGCGCGGCGGTGCGGGCGTTGGCCTCGGGCATGGGCAGGAGCACCATGCGGTCGGTCTTCGGGATGCGGTTCTTGTCCCAGTAGGCGGCGTTCTTCACCAGCTCCAGGCGCTCGCGTGGCACGAAGGCAGCCATCTTCCACGGGCCGGTGCCGGAGGCGCTGCGGGCGAAGATGGTCCAGGCCGCAGCGGCCTTCGCCTTGGCGTCGGCGCCCTCGGCGGTCTCATAGAGCTTCTGCCAGTGGGCGGGGCTCGCCATGAACAGGTTGGTGAGGTTGTAGGGCAGGAAGGAGTCGGGCTCCGAGGTGGTCAGCTCCACCGTCAGATCGTCGATCTTCTTCGCCGAGCGGAGGGTCGGCATGCGCGAGGCGGTAACGCCCACCTGGCTGGCATCGAACTGGGGTGCCTCCTTGTTGAGCACCTTGTCCACGTTCCATACCACGGCATCGGCATTGAACGGCGAACCGTCATGGAAGGTCACGCCGGGGCGCAGCTTGAAGACCCACTTGGTCTTGTCGGCGTCATCCACCTTCCACTCGGTGGCGAGGCCGGGCACGAGGACGCTGGGCTTGGTGGCGGAGGACAGATCCCACAGCACCAGCGCGTCATACATGGTGAGGCCGGTGAAGCGGTTGCCCTCGAAACCCTGATCGGGCTGGCCGAGGGTGCGCGGAATGTCGGCCGCCGTCATGCCGATGCGCAGGGTGGTCTCCGCAGCGGCAAACCCCGGTGCCAGAAGGGCCGGCGCGGCGAAGGCGCCGCCCGTGGCCATGAGAAAGGCGGCCGTCCTCAGGAGGCGGCGGGCCGGGCTGTTGCGCAGATGGGTGATAGGCATCGTCGAGGCCTCTTCGGCGG
>JAEWBL010000424.1 GCA_023391175.1 Pseudomonadota bacterium | reverse complement strand
GCATTGGAGTGCGGATTCGGCTTGGATGCGCGCAAGCTTTCATTCCGGCCCCTTTGATGGGTTCCAGAATTTACTACTACATCTGGGTTTGAAGAACTCGGCCCGACACGAACGCGGATCGGCTCATGCCGCCGCGCGGCTCGGACCGGGATTTCGGGACTGATGACTTCTCCTTTGCCATTAGGCGTACGCCTTTCCTTTTCGGTCTCGCTGCTTGTGCTGGCTCAGCTCGGCGCCGGCCGTGCCGCGGCCCAGACGCCGCCCGCCCAGTCCGCCGCGCCCCCCGCCTGGGATGTCCCCGGTTCCGACGCCGACCTTCCGACCATCGTGGTGAATGCCGAGCGCAGCGACGCCGTCGTGGTGGGCTACCAGGCCATCACCACCTCCACCGCCACCCTCACCCAGATGCCCGTGCTGGACATTCCGGCGGCCATCAACACGGTGACGCAGGAGGTCATCCAGGACCAGAATGCCACCACGCTCGAGCAGGTGTTGCAGAACATCTCGAACGTGACGGTGGCCAACACCCTCGGCGGGACCCAGGACGCCTTCATCCGCCGCGGCTTCGGAGACAATCGCGACGGCGGTGTGCTCACCAACGGCCTGCGCACCGTGCTGCCGCGCAGCTTCAACGCCACCACCGACCGGGTGGAAGTGCTCAAGGGGCCGGCCTCGACCCTCTATGGCATCCAGGAGCCGGGCGGCATCATCAACGTCATCACCAAGAAGCCGCAGGAAACCTTCAACGCCTATCTCAACGGCTCGCTGTCGAGCTTCGGCGGGGGATATGGCGATTTCGACGTCACCGGTCCGATCAACGGCACAGGCCTCGCCTTCCGCTTCATCGGCGAGTGGCAGGACCAGAACTACTGGCGCAATTTCGGCGATATCGAGCAGGGCATCCTGGCGCCCTCGCTGGCCTGGTATGGCGAGAACACCACGGCCACGATCGCTTATACCCACCGCGAATATTCCGTGCCGTTCGACCGCGGCACCATCTTCGACCTGACGACTGGCAAGGCAGTGCCGGTGGACCGGCGCATCCGCTTCGACGAGCCCTACAACGTCACCAACGGCACGTCGGACCTCGTGCTCGCCGGTGTCGAGCATGCCTTCAACGATGCCTGGAAGCTGAAAGTGAACTACGCCTGGAGCCAGGACGTCTACGAGGACAACCAGGCCCGCGTGATCGCCTACGATCCCTCGACCGGCATCCTCACGCGGCGGGCGGACGCGACCCAGGATTCCACCCAGCACGATAGCAATCTCCGCGCCGACCTCACCGGCACGGTCATGATCGCGGGCATGAAGAACGAGCTTCTGTTCGGCGCCAACATCAACGACTACGACGTGCTGCGCACGGACATGATCCGCTGCAAGAACAAGAAGGGTTTCAACATCTACCACCCGGTGTACGGCACCCTTCCGGCCTGCACCACCGTCTCCGCCGCCGACAGCGACCAGCAGGCCAATCAGACGCTCTACAGCGGCTATGCGCAGGATGCGATCTACCTGACCGACCAGTGGATCGTGGTCGCCGGCGGCAGCTATGCCTGGTACACCCAGACCGCAGGCAAGGGCCGCCCTTTCAACCTGAACACGGATGCCGAAGGCGGCGAGTTCTTGCCGCGGGCGGGCCTCGTCTACAAGGCCACCGACAAGCTTTCCTTCTATGCGAACTACGCGACATCCTTCGTGCCGCAGATCTCCATCGCCAGCGAGATCGGCTCGCTGCCGCCGGAGACCGGAGTGTCCTACGAGGCGGGCATGAAGTTCGAGGTACTGAAGGGGCTCACCGGCACCGTCGCGATCTTCAATATCGAGAAGGAGAACGTGCTCTACAACGAGGTCATCAATGGCGAGACCTTCGCCCGCACCGCCGGCAAGGTGCGTTCGCGCGGCTTCGAGTTCGACATTTCCGGCGCGGTGACGGACCAGATCAATCTCATCGCCAGCTATGGCTACACCGACGCGAAAATCGTCGAGGATCCCCAATACGTTTGCAACGTGCCGGCGAACGTCGCCGCGCACACCTTCTCGCTGTTCGCGACCTATGATTTCGGCAAGGTGTGGGGGGAGAACTCCCTGAAGGTGGGTGGCGGCTTCCACGGCCAGAGCGAGGCGCCGGGCTCGGCCGCCAACGACTTCTGGCTGCCGGGCTACGTGGTGTTCGACGCCATGGTCGCCTACACCATCGAAAGGCCGACGCCCTGGGCGGTGACCCCGCTCACGGTCCAGCTCAACGTGAAAAACCTGTTCGACACGACCTATTACGTGTCGTCCATCGGGACCAACAACCTCGGCGTCGCCGTGGGCGCGCCGTTCGAGGCCGTTTTGTCAGCCCGGATGAAGTTCTGACGCGTGTCTTCCGGTCCAACTCAGTCGATGATGGGCTGGCGTCCATCCACCGCGAGCCGCGCCAGCCCCTCTTTCATCCGTTCCACCTGCTCGGCGGGGTGCCCCTCCCACCTCGTGACTTCCGCGATGACCCTGAGCGGGTCGCGGGACCGATAGGAGAGCGTGGGATTGCCGGGGAATTTCTTGTCGGTGAGGTTGGGGTCGTCGAAGACCGGCCCGGTCGGCTCGACGACATAGATCCGCCCGGGCTTGTCGCCTGCCGCGAGTTCGGCGCCCCAGATGGCTGCATCAAGGGTGCTCGAAAAGTAGA
>JAEWBL010000415.1 GCA_023391175.1 Pseudomonadota bacterium | reverse complement strand
GGTTGAAGCAGAGGTTGCCCCACAGCTTCAGCCACAGCTCGTCGCGGATGTTGGGCATCACCGGCGCGCGCAGGCCGCCCTTCTCCATCATTTCGCTGAGGGCGGTGACGCGGGGCGTGATCTCGCCCGACGGCTCCCCGAGGGGGAACTTGTCGCCGTAGATGTGCTGGATGACGCCCGGTGCCACAACTTCGGTCGCGGGATAGACGATGCAGCCGATGGCGCGCTCGGGGCGCAGCACTTCCCACTGCTTCGCACCGGGATCGATGGTGGCGAGGGTGCGGTTCTCCAGGGGGCCGCCATTCTTGTAGAAATACCAGTAGGGCACGCCGTTGACGGCGGTGACGACCGAGGTGTCGTTGCCAAGCAGCGGGCGCATCTGCTCCACCACGCCGGGGACCGAATGGCCCTTGAGGGCGATGATGACGTAATCCTGCGGGCCCAGTTCGCGCGGATCGTCGGTGGCGCGCACCTTGGCGACGCGCTCCTCGCCGTTGATGAGCAGCTTCACGCCATTGGTCTGCATGGCCTCCAGATGGCCGCCGCGGGCCACCAGGCTGACTTCGGCGCCGGCGTGCGCGAGCTGCACGCCCAGATAGCCGCCGATGGCCCCGGCACCGTAAATGCATACCTTCATGGCGATCCTCCCTGCTGTGCGCGATCTGTGTCGTATTATGTATACCAGATTAGCGGGCAGCCCCGCCGTTCGGCAAGTGCTGGCCACCATACTTATGGAAATTAATTCCGCAACGTGGAAAATTTGACGCAGGGGCAGCGCGCGGGGTGGACGGGGGCGAGGGGAACGATAGTTTGTTGGGCAACCAAACGGGAGGAGAATGCGGTATGCCGGACACCGAGCTCGCACCGCGGCGCAGGGGACGGCCGGCCTCCGGCACGGCGTCGGAGGGCGGGGCCGAGGTCCAGTCGCTGGATCGCGCCATCGCCCTGTTGCGCGTGGTGGCGGACCAGGACGGCATGGCGCTGGCCGAGATCGCCCGGCGCGCCGAACTGCCCGTCTCCACCGTGCATCGCCTTCTGACCACGCTGGAGAAGCGCCAGCTGGTCAATCACGACCTCTCCACCGGGCTCTGGACGGTGGGGCTCGGCCTGTTCCGCATCGGCTCGGCCTATCTGCGCATCCGCAAGCTGCCGGATATCGGCCGCCCCGTGATTCGCCGCCTGCTGCACGAAACCGACGAGACCGTGAACCTCGCCATGTTCGATGCCATGGAGCTGGTGGTGGTGGCGCAGGCGGAGGCCCATGCGCCGGTGCGTGCCTTCTTCCGCCTCGGCGCGCGGCTGCCGCTGCACGCCACCGCTGCCGGCAAGGCGGTGCTCGCCGCCGCCAGTCCGTCCTTCCGTGGCGCCTGCCTCGCCCAGGTGCGCTACGAGCCCTTCACCACCGCCACCCGCCGCGAGGAGCGGGCGCTGATGGACGACGTCTCCGAGATCCTGGAGCGCGGCTTCGCCGTGGACCGGGAGGAGCACGCCCCCGGCATGCGCGCGGTGGCGGCGGCCATTCTCAACGAATGGCGCGAGCCCATCGGCGCGGTGTCGGTGTCGGGTCCGGCGGTGCGCATGAGCGAGGATCGCATCCAGCGCCTCGGCCGGCGGGTCGCGGCGGCGGCGGAGCAGATGACGCGCCTGTATTCGGGTGCGGATGAGACCCTGCCGCAGGACTACGCCGCCTTCCGGTAGGCGGCCTTCCCTAACTGGAATACAGTATTCCAAAGTTGTGGCATACAACGTACCTAATTCCGAATTGAAAATTCCAATTGACACCCCTCCCTTGGTCTATACTCTTGCCAAGCCGCCGTAACGGCAACGGTGGGAACGCCAACTAAAATGCCGGCAAAATCGCGTATTGGTGAAAATGCGCGATGTCAAAACAGGCTGAAGTCCCGTTTTCGTCTACTCCATAGAGGCTAAGCCCAGGGGTTGGACGAACTGAAATGTTCTCGGGAACTTGCCCGGCGCAACAGGCGCCGGCTGAAACAAGCTCTGGAATTGCGATCCGCACAAAAAACAACGCGGACGTGGGGAGGAAAATCAGATGCATTCGGCAATCGCCAAGATCGTCAGGAGAGGTGTGGCTGCGCTCGCGGTCACGACGGCGCTCGCGCCGGCAATCGCCCATGCGGCGTGGGAGCCCACCAAGACCGTGGAATTCATCGTGCCCGCCGGCACCGGCGGCGGCGCCGACCAGATGGCGCGGATGATCCAGGGCATCGTCCAGAAGAACAATCTGATGAGCCAGCCGCTCGTCGTCATCAACAAGTCCGGCGGCGCCGGCGCCGAAGGCTTCCTGGACGTGAAGGGGTCCAACCGGAACCCCCACAAGATCATCATTTCCCTCTCGAATCTCTTCACCACCCCGCTCGCCACCGGCGTCCCCTTCTCCTGGAAGGACATGACCCCGGTTTCCATGCTCGCGCTCGACGAATTCGTCCTGTGGGTGAACGCCAAGGCCCCCTATGACGACGTGAAGGGCTTCCTCGCCGCGCTCAAGGCGGCCTCCGGCGACCAGACCTTCAAGATGGGCGGCACCGGCTCCAAGCAGGAAGACCAGATCATCACCGCCGCCATCGAGCAGAAGACCGGCGCCAAGTTCATCTACGTGCCCTACAAGGGCGGCGGCGACGTCGCGGCCCAGCTGGTCGGCGGGCATGTCACCGCCTCGGTCAACAACCCCATCGAGGCGGTGTCCCAGTGGCGCGCGGGCGAGCTGAAGCCGCTCTGCGTGTTCGACTATGAGCGGCTGCCCTACAAGGAGCCCATCGCCAACGGCAAGTCGTGGAACGACATCCCGACCTGCAAGGAATCCGGCCTCGATATCGAATATCTGATGCTGCGCGGCATCCTCATGCCGCCGAATGCCACGAAGGATCAGGTCGATTACTTCGTCGAGCTGTTCAAGAAGGTCCGCGCCACGCCGGATTGGCAGGACTTCATGCAGAAGGGGGCCTTCAATACGACGGCCCTGAGCGGTCCCGAATACGCCGCCTGGCTCACCAAGGCCGAGGCCACGCACAAGGACCTCATGGAGAAGGCGGGCTTCGTCGCGAAATAAGCGTCGAGGTTCGCGGCGCCGGTGCCGTGCGGCCGCAGAGCCGCGGGCGCCGGAAGGGCAGGGACGGCAGGGGCTTCGCACACGCGGAGCCGGGCCGGCCGCCGACCCTTCGCGCCGATCTGGGAAGCCCATCCGGGACGCCGCGCGGAACCTGACCGCCGTGCGCCCCGGCCGTGACCGGCCCCGTTTGAAGCCCCGCAGGATGCCTGAGAAGGATGCCCGAGCGCGGGGCGCTTCAAGGATCTGACCCCATGAGCACTGAAACGCGCACTGACAGCGGACACACCGCCCCCACCGCGCATAATGAGAAGACCGTCACCAACCGCACCATGGACGTGGTGGTGGCGCTGATCTTCATGGCCCTCGCGGCCGTCGTCATGGCCGACAGCTGGCGCGTGGGCGCGCGCTGGGCGTCGGACGGCCCGCAGGCCGGCTACTTCCCCTTCTATGTCGGCCTCATCATGTTCATCGCCTCCACCACCACGCTGGTGCAGGCGCTGGTGAGCCGCCATCCGGACCTCGGCAACTTCGTGGATCGCTCGCAGCTCGTCTCGGTGATGCAGGTGTTCATCCCGACGACAATCTATGTGGGGCTGATCTTCCTCCTCGGAATCTATCTCGCCTCCGCGGTGTTCATCGCCTTCTTCATGTGGTGGCTCGGCAAGTACCCGGTGGCGAAGATCATCCCCGTCGCCGTGGGCGTGCCGCTCGCCCTCTTCGTCATGTTCGAGATCTGGTTCCTCGTGCCGCTGCCCAAGGGCCCGCTCGAGACCGCGCTCGGCTACTGACCGCCGGCACCCTGCCGCGGTCCCGCCCGCGCGCCCGCCCAGCGGGGGCGGCGGGAGGCAAAAGACGATCTCCGCCCGGCTGCGCCCGGCGGGTCCGGGCGATCCGACGCCCACTCATCGATTCGCGATCATCGACGCACAACAGGCAACGCGCCCGACCCGCGTGAGCCGCCATAGAAGCGGCCGGGGGGCGCAACGGAGGACCCCGTGGAAGCGCTCACGTCACTTATCGGAGGGTTCGGTGTCCTCGCCGACCCCATGAACATCGTCTACATGTTCGTCGGCATCGCGCTCGGCGTCCTCATCGGCGTTCTGCCAGGGCTGGGGGGCGCCAATGGCGTCGCTATCCTGCTGCCGCTCACCTTCTCCATGTCGCCGGTGTCGGCGATCATCATGCTCTCCTCCATCTATTGGGGAGCGCTGTTCGGCGGCGCCATCACCTCGGTGCTGTTCAACATTCCCGGCGAGCCCTGGAGCGTGGCCACCACCTTCGACGGGCATCCCATGGCCCAGAAGGGGAAGGCCGGCGAGGCGCTGACGGGAGCCTTCACCGGCTCCTTCATCGGCGCCTTCTTCGCCGTGCTGCTCATCACCTTCCTCGCGCCGGTCATCGCGAAGTTCGCGCTGCAGTTCGGCCCGGCCGAATTCTTCGCCGTCTACCTCCTCACCTTCTGCTCGTTCGTCGGCATGGGTAAGGAGCCGCCGGCCAAGGTGCTCGCGGCCATGATGCTCGGCTTCGCCCTCGCGGCGGTGGGCATCGACACGGTGACCGGCCAGTTGCGCATGACGTTCGGATCGGTGGAGCTTCTGCGCGGCTTCGACTTCCTGGTGGCGGTCATCGGCCTGTTCGGCGTCGGCGAGATCCTGCTCACCATGGAGGAGGGGCTCGCCTTCAAGGGCAAGAGCGCGTCCATCAATCCCAAGGTGGTGCTGCACACCTGGGCGCAGATCCCCAAATACTGGGCGGGCCTTCTGCGTTCGGCCGTCGTCGGCTGCTGGATGGGCGTCACCCCAGGCGGCGCCACGCCGGCCTCCTTCATGAGCTACGGCCTCGCCAAGAAGTTCTCCAAGAACGGGCGCAACTTCGGCAAGGGCGAGCTGGAAGGCGTCATCATGCCGGAGACGGCGGCCCACGCTGCCGGCACCTCGGCGCTGCTGCCCATGCTCACGCTGGGCATCCCCGGCTCGCCCACCGCGGCGGTGCTGCTCGGCGGCCTGCTCATCTGGGGCCTCCAGCCCGGCCCGCTGCTGTTCGTGGAGCAGAAGGACTTCGTGTGGGGCCTCATCGCCTCGATCTATCTCGGCAACATCGCCGGCCTGATCGTGGTGCTGACCACCGTGCCGATCTTCGCGGCCATCCTGCGCATCCCGTTCAGCGTGATCGCGCCGATCATCCTCGTGATCTGCGCGGTGGGTGCCTACACGGTGCACAACGCCGGGCTCGACATCGCCGTCATGCTGGTCTTCGGCGTCATCGGCTACCTGTTCAAGAAGCTGCAGTATCCGCTGGCACCGCTGGTGCTGGCCCTGGTGCTGGGCGACATGGCCGAATCGTCCTTCCGGCAGGCCATGCTGGTCTCGCAGGGCCATCTCTCCATCTTCTGGTCCAACCCGCTGGTGGGCTCCATCGTCACCCTCGCGCTGGTGATGCTGGTGTGGCCGCTGGTGTCGAAGGTGATGGCCCGCCTCAACGGGCACAAGGAAGCGGCGGCCGCCGAGTAAGGCTCAAGATGACGGGCGGGAGCACAGGCTTCCGCCCGTTACCGTTCGGACCCTCATGCCCTTGGGTCGTGCTGCAGCGCGCAACCGATTTCCGGCAAGATGGGATTGATACGGAGTTCTGAACACCGTATACAGTATTTCACGGATGAGGAACGCCTCGACAGAAGGCGGCCGCTTCCAGGGAGAGGAAGTCCAGGTCGTGCAGACGCCCGTGCATCAGACGCCCGCGCTCGATGTTGATCCTCCGAAGCTCAAGGTCGAGCCTCTGGAGGCCGCGTCCAGCCTGCGCATGCTGGCCTATGAGGCCCTGAAGCGCGCCATCACGCAGATGGACATCTACGGCTCGACCACCGAATTCCGTCTCGACGAGCGCCAGCTTTCCGAGACGCTGGGCGTATCGCGGACGCCGATCCGCGAGGCCATGACCGTTCTGGAGCAGGAGGGCTTCGTGCGCTCCGTTCCGCGCCGCGGCATCTTCGTGGTGCGCAAGACCAAGCGCGAGATCCTCGACCTCATCGTGGTCTGGGCGGCGCTGGAGGCGATGGCGGCGCGGCTGGCCGCGACCCACGCCTCGGACATCGAGATCGCGGGCCTGCGCCGGCTCTTCCACGAGTTCCAGGCGCAGCCGCTCGCCAACCAGATGAACGAGTATTCGGAGGCGAACATCGCCTTCCATCAGGCCGTGATCCGCATGGGCGGGTGCCGGCTGATCGTGGACATGACGGAGAACCTGTTCCTGCACATGCGCGCCATCCGCGCAGTCTCGGTGCGGCAGGAGAACCGGTACGAAATCTCCATGCGGGAACACATGGCGATCATCGATGCGCTCGAGACCCGAGACCCAGATCTCGCCGAGCGCCTGGTGCGGGAACACACCATGGGCCTTGCGGCTCATGTGGAACGGCACGGCGTCTTCCCCGAATAGGCCGGTCACAGGCCCCGGAACGACGCCCTAGGAGATCCTCATGGCTACGGCGGAAAAGTCCAAGATCGAAGACAACGTGGTGCATATCGACCCGGCCGCCGAGGCCGAGCGTGATCTCACCGACGGCTTCCACCTCGTCATCGATGCCCTGAAGCTCAACGGCATCGAGACCATCTACGGCGTGCCCGGCATCCCGATCACCGATCTCGGCCGCATGTGCCAGGCCGAGGGCATCCGTGTCATTTCCTTCCGTCACGAGCAGAATGCCGGCAACGCGGCGGCGATTGCGGGCTTCCTCACCAAGAAGCCCGGCATCTGCCTCACCGTGTCGGCCCCCGGCTTCCTCAACGGCCTGACCGCGCTGGCGAACGCCACCACCAACTGCTTCCCGATGATCCTCATCTCGGGCTCCTCCGAGCGCGAGATCGTCGACCTGCAGCAGGGCGACTATGAGGAGATGGACCAGCTCGCCATCGCCAAGCCCCTGTGCAAGGCAGCCTTCCGCGTGCTGCACGCCGCCGACATCGGCATCGGCGTCGCCCGCGCCATCCGCGCGGCGGTGTCGGGCCGTCCCGGCGGCGTCTATCTCGACCTGCCGGCGAAGCTCTTCGGCCAGGTGATGGATGCCGAGGCCGGCGCCAAGTCCCTCGTCAAGGTGATCGACCCCGCCCCGGCGCAGATCCCGGCCCCGGCCGCGGTGGACCGCGCCATCGAGCTGCTCAAGGGCGCCGAGCGTCCCCTCGTCATCCTCGGCAAGGGCGCGGCCTACGCGCAGGCCGACGACGAGATCCGCGCCTTCATCGAGAAGAGCGGCATCCCCTTCCTGCCCATGTCCATGGCCAAGGGCCTGCTGCCGGACACCCATCCCCAGTCGGCGGGCGCCGCGCGCTCCACCGCGCTCAAGGATGCCGACGTGGTGCTGCTGGTGGGCGCGCGCCTCAACTGGCTGCTCTCCCACGGCAAGGGCAAGACCTGGGGCGATGCCCCGAAGAAGTTCATCCAGGTGGACATCGAGCCCAAGGAGATGGACTCCAACGTCGAGATCGCGGCCCCGCTCGTCGGCGACATCGGATCGGTCGTCGCGGCCCTGAACCAGGGCATCAAGTCCGGCTGGCAGGCGCCCCCGTCCGAGTGGACCGAGGCGATCAACGCCCGCAAGGAAGTCAACATCTCGAAGATGGCCCAGCGCCTGCTCAAGAACTCCTCGCCGATGGACTTCCATTCGGCGCTCGGCGCTCTCATGCAGGTCATCAAGGAGCGTCCGGACGCGATCCTCGTCAACGAGGGCGCCAATACGCTCGACCTCGCCCGCGGCGTCATCGACATGTACCAGCCGCGCAAGCGCCTGGAC
>JAEWBL010000361.1 GCA_023391175.1 Pseudomonadota bacterium | reverse complement strand
GAGGGGGAAGAAGACGATCGCCTGATACATGGCCTCAGCCCTTCATGGCGTTGATGTCCTCGACGGCGATCGAACCGCGGTTGCGGTAGAACACCACGAGGATGGCGAGGCCGATGGCCGCCTCGGCTGCGGCGACGGTGAGCACCAGCAGCGCGAACACCTGGCCCGTCAGGTTCCCGAGGAAGGCGGAGAACGAGACGAGGTTGATGTTCACGGCGAGCAGGATCAGCTCCACCGACATGAGGATGACGATGACGTTCTTCCGGTTGAGGAAGATGCCGAGCGTCCCGAGCGTGAACAGGATCGCCGCGACGGTCAGATAGTGGGAGAGACCGATGTCCATGCCCATCCCCCTCAGAGGCCCTGGCCGGGACGCACCTTGACCACCTCGATGGTGGAGGAGCGCGTCACCTGAGCCGTGATGTTCTGCCGGCGCACGTTCACCTTGTGGCGCAGCGTGAGCACGATGGCGCCGATCATGGCGACGAGCAGCACGAAGCCGGCGGCCTGGAAGAAGTAGATGTAGTCCGTGTAGAGCACCTGCGCGATGGCGCGCACGTTGCTCTCGGTGGCGATGCCGCCGGGCGCGGACTTCACCGCCGAGGAGACCCCGGGGCCGGTCGCCCATGCGCCCACCACCAGCACCAGCTCGGCGAGGAAGATGAGGCCGACCACCACGCCCACCGGCAGATATTGCAGGAAGCCCTGGCGCAGCTCCACGAAGTCCACGTCGAGCATCATCACGACGAAGAGGAAGAGCACCGCCACCGCGCCCACATAGACCACCACCAGGATCAGCGCGAGGAACTCGGCGCCGATGAGGATGAAGAGGCCCGCCGCGTTCACGAACGCGAGGATGAGGAACAGAACCGACTGCACCGGGTTGCGGGAGGAGATCACCATGAAGGCGGACGCCACCAGCACGAAGGCGAAGAGATAGAAAAACGCTGCCGCGACGCTCATGCGCGTAGCCCCCCTGCCCGCGGCGCGCCCGCGCCGGCCATGTCCGGCCCCGCAAGGCGGCCGGCCCCTCTGATGTCCTGACGCATCCCGAAAACCCGACGCATCCCGAAAGTCCGATCTATGACGCCGCGCGTCGCCGCACGTCGCCGGTCCCGTTCCAGAAGACCGGCAGGATGCCGGCCGTGTTCGTTTCGCCGCTCAGCGATAAGGCGCGTCGAGCGCGATGGACCGCGCGATCTCGCGCTCCCACCGGTCGCCGTTCGCGAGCAGCTTTTCCTTGTCGTAATAGAGCTCTTCACGCGTCTCGGTGGCGAACTCGAAGTTCGGCCCCTCGACGATGGCATCCACCGGGCATGCCTCCTGGCAGAAGCCGCAATAGATGCACTTCACCATGTCGATGTCGTAACGCGTCGTGCGGCGCGTGCCGTCGTTGCGGCGCGGGCCAGCCTCGATGGTGATAGCCTGCGCCGGGCAGATGGCCTCGCACAGCTTGCAGGCGATGCAGCGCTCTTCCCCGTTGGGATAGCGGCGCAGGGCATGCTCGCCGCGGAAGCGCGGTGAGAGCGGGCCCTTCTCGAAGGGATAGTTCAACGTCGCGTTGGGCTTGAAGAAGTAGCGCATGGCGAGGAAGAAGCCCGAGACGAGCTCGGTGAGAAAGATGGCGCGCGCGGCCTGATCGAGCTTCACAGGCGCTCTCCCCGAAGGCTGTGCGAAAGGGCGGAAGGAACGGTCATTGCGGCGCCGTCCCGGTGAAGTGCAGCACGCCCGCGACCACCACGACGGCGACGAGGGAGATCGGCAGGAACACCTTCCAGCCGAGCCGCATGAGCTGGTCGTAGCGATAGCGGGGCACCATGGCCTTGGCCATCGCGAACAGGAAGAACATGAAGCACAGCTTGATGACGAACCACACCAGCCCGGGCACCCAGGTGAAGGGCGCGAACGGGATGGGCGAGAGCCAGCCGCCGAGGAACAGGATGGTTCCCATGGCGCACATGGTCATGATCGCCACGTACTCGCCCAGCATGAACAGCAGGTAGGGGGTCGAGCCGTATTCGGTCATGAAGCCCGCCACCAGCTCCGAGTCCGCTTCCACGAGGTCGAAGGGCGGGCGGTTCGTCTCGGCCAGCGCCGACACGAAGAAGATGACGAACATGGGCAGGAGCGGCAGCCAGTACCAGCCGAGGAAGCCGAAGCGGCCGTTCTGCGCCTCGACGATCTCGGAGAGGTTCAGCGAGCCGGCGCACTTCAGCACGGTGATGATGACGAAGCCGATGGAGACCTCGTAGGACACCATCTGCGCCGCCGAGCGGAGTGCGGCGAGGAAGGGGTACTTCGAGTTCGAAGCCCAGCCGCCCATGATGATGCCGTACACGCCGAGCGACGAGATGGCGAAGATGTAGAGCACGCCAATGTTGAGGTCGGCGATCACCCAGCCCTGCGCGATCGGCACCACCGCCCAGGCGGCGAGCGCCAGCACGCAGGTGACGAGCGGGGCCAGCAGGAAGATCGCCTTGTTGGCGCCCGCCGGGATGGTGGGCTCCTTGAGCACGAACTTCAAAAGGTCGGCGAAGGATTGCAGGAGGCCGAACGGCCCCACCACGT
Source organism: Pseudomonadota bacterium (assembly GCA_023391175.1). GTDB lineage: Bacteria > Pseudomonadota > Alphaproteobacteria > Rhizobiales > Xanthobacteraceae > Xanthobacter. The sequence goes on along the minus strand of JAEWBL010000361.1, from coordinate 849 downwards.
TGGGACCGCGGCGCAGTTGCACCGCCGCCCAGATCTTGCGGTCCGCCAGCAGGATGAAGGCGATGAAGATCAGGAGCGCCACGAGCAGAGCAAGGCTCTGCCCGAGGATGATGAGCACCTGGATGAGGGTGTCCTGCCAGTTCATGTCCGCGTTTCCGTGAAGCTCGCAGCCGTCCGGTTCACCGTGCCCATCGCCTACTCCGCCGCTTCCGCCGCCGCCGCAAGGCGCAGCGCGGAGCATTCGGCCATCACGGCGGAGGCCCGCGCGATGGGGTTGGTGAGGAAGAAGTCCTCGATCACCGGCGCGAACGCCGTCTTGTCCACGCTGCCGCCGACACCCGCGAGGGTCGCCACCGCGCCCGCGTCCGCCACGGCGGCCTCGTCGATATGGCCGAGGTGGGGATAGGCCGAGACGAGCTGGGCCCGCAGCGCCTGCATGTTGTCGAAGGGCAGGGTCTGGCCCAGCACCTCGGACAGCGCCCGGAGGATCGCCCAGTCCTCGCGCGCCTCGCCGGGCGGGAAGGCGGCGCGGTTGGCGAACTGCACCCGGCCTTCCGTGTTCACATACATGCCCGACTTCTCGGGATAGGCGGCGCCGGGCAGGATCACGTCCGCCCGGTGGGCGCCGCGATCGCCATGGGTGCCGAGATAGACGACGAAGGCGCCGGGGGCGACCTCCACCTCGTCCGCGCCCATCAGGAAGGCCACGTCCAGCGCGCCGGGGGCGGTCATGGCGGCGACGTCCAGCCCGCCGGGGCCGGGCACCGCGCCCACATCGAGGGCGCCGACGCGGGCGGCCGCGGTGTGCAGCACGCTGAAGCCGTTCCAGCCGTCCTTCACCGCGCCCAC
>JAEWBL010000318.1 GCA_023391175.1 Pseudomonadota bacterium | reverse complement strand
GCTCGATGCCGCGCGCGCAGCCCGGCCCACGCCTGCCACTGCAGGCGCGCCGGACCCCGGCGGGGCGTTATTGATCTTGTTGCGAATGTCGCCGATGCGGACATGAGGGGGCATGAGACGTCTCCATGCCGGCGCCCCCGCCTGCTCAGCGTTGCCATCATAGCGCGCCGACGGGGCACGTACACCTCGCCCGGGCTGCCGCGCGAAAACTTGATCCGGGCTGGACGGGGCTGAGGGCGATGGGGGCACGGGCCCGGCGCCGGACAAGCAAAAAAGAACCCGGCTTGAGGCCGGGTTCCTGTCGCTCGCCGTGTAAAACTGGACCCAGAACGCCAGATGCTGGACGCTCAGGCGGCCTCTTCGGCTTCCATGTCCTGGTCGAGGTCGGCCTCGTCTGCCACCTTGGCGGCACCGCGGCGCGGACCCTTGAGGAGGTTCTGCTCGATGAGCTTCACGGCCTCGGTCTCGGTGATGTTCTGCACCGCCGACAGCTCGCGGGCCATGCGGTCGAGGGCAGCCTCGTAAAGCTGGCGCTCGGAGTAGGACTGCTCGGGCTGGGCCTCGGAGCGGTACAGGTCGCGCACCACTTCGGAAATGGCGACGAGGTCGCCGGAATTGATCTTCGCTTCGTATTCCTGCGCGCGGCGGCTCCACATGGTGCGCTTGACGCGGGCGCGACCCTGCAGGGTCTCGAGCGACTTCTCGACGATGTTGGTCTCGGAAAGCTTGCGCATGCCGACGCTGGCGATCTTGGCGAGGGGCACCCGCAGCGTCATCTTGTCCTTTTCAAACGAGATCACGAAGAGTTCGAGCTTGAAACCGGCGACTTCCTGTTCCTCGATGGCCATGATCCGGCCAACACCATGGGACGGGTAAACAATGTGCTCGCCCGTCTTGAAGCCGAGACGGGCCTGCGCGTTCTTCTTTGCCGACATGCTCTTGACACTCCTGATCCGGCCCGCGAAAACGGGCCGAACCTGTTGGTGCGCCGGCCGGCCGGTCCGGTCCCGGGACGGCGCGCACCTTCAGCTGCGGATATGGGTCGCGGCCGGAACGCCCGCCACCCCGCTCTGCCAGACGATGTACAGACAGCCTTGGTGCCGCGCCGCAGGAAAACGGCCGGCACAATATTCTCGCCCCTTTGTTCCCGAGAATGCGCCCTGGAATGTGCGCGAACACATTGCGGGCGCCATGTGGCTGGTGCTGGAAGCAATCGACTGTAAAGTCACGTATATCACAATTTTTGTCGGAATCAAAGCGCGCGTGTCGCCAACCTTACCTTCGCCGGTAAGGGGCCGCGACTTGGGCGACGACTGGACGTTGACCGCGGCCGACTTGCGGCGCGTTGCACGGTGCCGCTTTGCGCTGCCTCCCGCTGGTATCATATAAGCATTTCTTTATATCCTTATTGCCCGGTTGGTGCCGCCGTGCTATTGGGCGCGCCACGATTGGCGGCCCGCACTGTGCCGCCCCGAGCCGATCTCAAGCGGAGCGATCCATGAGCAACGATTACGTGGTGAAGGACATCAACCTCGCGGACTGGGGCCGCAAGGAACTGGACATCGCCGAAATCGAGATGCCCGGCCTGATGGCCACCCGCGCCGAATACGGTCCCGCGCAGCCGCTCAAGGGCGCCCGCATCGCCGGCTCGCTGCACATGACCATCCAGACCGGCGTGCTCATCGAAACGCTGAAGGCGCTCGGTGCCGACGTGCGCTGGGCCTCGTGCAACATCTACTCCACCCAGGACCACGCCGCGGCCGCCATCGCCGCCGCCGGCACCCCGGTCTTCGCCATCAAGGGCGAGACGCTGGAGGAATACTGGGAGTACACCCACCGCATCTTCGAGTGGGCGGACGGCGGCACCCCCAACATGATCCTCGACGACGGCGGCGACGCGACGCTGCTCGTCCACCTCGGCAAGCGCGCGGAAGAGGGCGACACCGCCTTCCTCGACGGCGCCACCAACGAGGAGGAGGAAGTCCTCTTCGCGGCCATCAAGCGCCGCCTCAAGCACAAGCCGGGCTGGTACTCGCTCCTCGCCAAGAACATCCAGGGCGTGACGGAAGAGACCACCACGGGTGTGCATCGCCTCTACGAGATGCAGAAGAAGGGCACGCTCCTGTGGCCCGCCATCAACGTGAACGACAGCGTCACCAAGTCGAAGTTCGACAACCTCTATGGCTGCCGTGAATCGCTGGTGGACGGCATCCGCCGCGGCACCGACGTGATGATGGCCGGCAAGGTGGCGATGGTCGCGGGCTTCGGCGACGTGGGCAAGGGCTCTGCCGCCTCGCTGCGCAATGCCGGCTGCCGCGTGATGGTGTCCGAGGTCGATCCCATCTGCGCCCTGCAGGCGGCGATGGAAGGCTACGAGGTCGTCACCATGGAAGAGGCGGCGCCCCGCGCCGACATCTTCGTGACCGCCACCGGCAACGTGGACGTCATCACGGTGGAGCACATGCGCGCCATGAAGGATCGCGCCATCGTGTGCAACATCGGCCACTTCGACAGCGAGATCCAGGTCGCGGCGCTGAAGAACTTCAAGTGGCACAATGTGAAGC
>JAEWBL010000273.1 GCA_023391175.1 Pseudomonadota bacterium | reverse complement strand
GTCCTCCACACTGGCCGGCGGCACGAAGACGGCGGCCTTGTGCGGCCCGCGCATCGCCAACGCCAGAGCAACGCCCACGAAGAAGAGGTTGAGCGCGAGGGAGGCGATCAGCAGGCGCCGCGGCGCGGAGGCGAGGCCCGAGAAGCCGGACGTGGAGCTCAGGTTGGGGCTCGACCCGGCGCTCACAGCACGCCCTCGCCGATCGGTCCCGGCTCGAACACCACCGCGCTGACGTCGGTCGTCGCGCCCGCCCGCGCGCCGGAGCCGATGCCGACCAGCGTGTCGCTCGATCCCACCATGAAGCCAAGCAGGGCCATGCCGGCGAGCGCCGCGATGCTCGGCCACGCCGGCCTCAGATCAAGGGCGATGAGCCAGTCCGGCAGCCACAGCACCGGGTGGCGACGCGACTGGCGCGGCAGCGGCGCATTGGAAAGCGCGCGCGTCACACGGTGCGCCGGCCTCGTATCCGCCTCGGTCGTGAGGCGCGCCGCACCACTAAGGCGCCGCTCCAGCGCGATTTCCTCCGCGAGCAGCGCCCGCGCCGCCGCATCCTTTGCAAGCAGCGCCTCGGCGGCGATGCGGGGAGCCTGCGGCCACAGCGCGACATCCGTGCCGTGGCGGATCAGGAAACGCTCGAAATCGTCACGTGTCATCGCCCTGTCCTTCATCTTGCAAGGCACCGAGGCTCACCCGAAGGCTGCGCCGGGCGCGGACGAGCAGCGTCTCCACGCCGGAAACCGAAGTGCCGAGAATCTCCGCGGCTTGCGCGTTGGAGAACCCCTCCCAGTAAGTAAGCAGAACGGCGACGCGCTGGCGCTCCGGCAACGCGGCCACTGCAGCCAGCACGGCCCGATCCTCCTCCTGCCGCTCGAGGCCGGCAAGCGCATCCGGCGCGGGATCGGCCCGCTCGCCGGCGGAATCGAGGCCGAGGAACGGCAGGCGGCGGCGGGCATTGAGGCACAGGTTGATGACGATGCGGTAGAACCAGGTACCGAAGGCGGCGTCCGGCCGCCAGCGGGGCGCCGCGCGCCAGACCCTGAGCAAAGCCTCCTGGGCAATGTCCTCCGCATCGCTGCCGTTGCCCACGAAGCGCCGGGCAAAGGCGACGGCCCGCACCGCATAGCGCTGGCAGAGCGCGCGGAACGCGGCTTCATCACCGGCGGCGATGGCCGACATGAGATCCTCGTCGCTCGGCTCGCGCATGCGCGTCCAACTGCCCGCCTGTGTCCCGGCCCGTTCCGCCCGCAACATGGCACCATGATGCGAACTCCCTTCAAGTCCTGCGACGCCGGTTGATCCGGAACCGCCGCCCTACGGCCGGCGCGCTGTTGCCCTGACGTTGCGTATTCAACACCCCGCACCGGCAAACCCTGCGCTGCGGGCCTGCTCATCACAGAGACGTGAGCTTTGCTGCAGCGCGCGCAGGGTTTCGGCGATGCCCGTGTTGAAGGGGCATCGTCTATTGCCGCAGGACGGCCTGATGCGTGTCTTCCCCTGGGTCATCTCCTCGCTCGTTGTCGTCGCCGGCGCGGTCGCCTGGCAGCAGGGCCTGATCGGCGCCGCCGCGCAGCCCCCCAAGCCCAAGGCGCCGCCCCCACCGATTCCGGTCGTCGCGACAGCGGTGAAGATGGAGGACGTGCCCGTCTACAGCGAAGGCATTGGCACCGTTCAGGCCTCCAACACCATCACGGTGAAGGTGCGGGTCGACGGCGAGCTGACCAAGGTGGCATTCAAGGAAGGCCAGGACGTGAAGGCGGGCGACATCCTCGCCCAGATCGACCAGCGCCCCTTCGCCGCCGCCCTCGCCCAGGCCAAGGCAGCGCGGGCCAAGGACGAGGCACTGCTGGCCAACGCCAAGGCGGATCAGGAGCGCTACAAGGTGCTGGTGCCCAAGCAGGCCGCCTCCCAGCAGCAGCTCGATACCCAGAGCGCGCTGGTTGCCCAGTATCAGGCGCAGATCGAGGGCGATCAGGCCGCCATCGACAACGCCCAGATCCAGCTCGACTACACCACCGTTCGCGCCCCCATCTCCGGCCGCACCGGCGTGCGGCTGGTGGACGAGGGCAACATCGTCCACGCCAACGACGCGGGCGGGCTCGTGGTCATAACCCAGCTGAAGCCGGTAGCCGTGGTGTTCACCCTGCCGCAGGACCGGCTGGACGACATGCAGGCGGCGCTGGCGCGCGGCCCTGTCACCGCCCTCGCCTTCCGCCGCGACGGCGTGACGAAGGTGGGCGAAGGCACCGTGGTGCTCATCGACAACCAGATCAGCTCCGACACCGGCACGCTGCGCATCAAGGCCACCTTCCCGAACGACGACCTCAAGCTCTGGCCCGGAGCCTTCGTGAACGTGAAGGTGCTGCTCGACACCCACCACGACGTCGTCACCATCCCCGCCCAGGCCATCCAGCGCGGACCGGACGGCTTCTATGTCTATGTGGTGAAGCCGGACGACACGGTGGAGAAGCGCGCCGTCACCACCAGCGGGATCAGCGCCGGCACCGCCTCCATCGCCGCGGGGCTGGCGGCGGGCGACCAGGTGGTGATCGACGGCCAATACAAGCTCATCCCCGGCGCCCGCGTGACTGTGCGGCCGGCTCCGGGCGCCCCGCCCGCGAAGAGCGTGTCGGTGGGAGCCCCCGCATGAGCGTGTCCGCACCCTTCATCCGGCGGCCCATCGCCACCACGCTGCTGATGGCGGCGCTGCTGCTGGTCGGCCTCGTCGCCTATCCGCTGCTGCCGGTGGCACCGCTGCCGCAGGTGGACTTCCCCACCATCCAGGTCTCCGCCAGCCTGCCGGGCGCCAGCCCCGAGACCATGGCCTCGTCCGTCGCGACGCCGCTGGAGCGGCAGTTCAGCCAGATCGCCGGCGTGACGCAGATGACATCCACCAGCGCGCTGGGCGTCGCCTCGATCACCATCCAGTTCGATCTCGGCCGCAGCATCGATGCCGCCGCGCAGGACGTGCAGTCGGCCATCAACGCCGCGTCCGGCCAGCTGCCGAAGAACCTGCCGAGCCCGCCGACCTTCCGTAAGGTCAATCCGGCGGACGCGCCGATCCTCATCCTGTCCGTCCAGTCGGACCTCCATCCCCTCACCAAGCTCGACGACGCGGCCGACACCATCCTCGCCCAGCAGATGAGCCAGATTCCCGGCATCGCGCAGGTGGCCATCACCGGCGAGCAGAAGCCGGCGGTGCGGGTGCAGGTGGACCCCGCCAAGATCGCGGCGCTGGGTATGAGTCTCGAAGACGTGCGCGCGGTGCTCGCCGCCGCGACCGTGGACCAGCCCAAGGGCAGCTTCGACGGGCCCGCGCAGGGCTTCACCATCTATGCGGACGACCAGTTGCTCTCTGCTTTGCCGTGGAACGAGGTGGTGGTCGCCTACAAGAATGGCGCGCCGGTGCGCATCCGCGACATCGGCCGCGCGGTGGACGGACCGGAGAATGCCCGCCTCGCCTCCTGGCAGGATGGCAAGCGCGGCATCCAGCTCATCGTCTTCAAGCAACCCGGCGCCAACGTGATCGACGCCGTGGACCGGGTGAAGGCGGCCATTCCCCGGCTGGAAGCCTCACTGCCGCCCGGCATCACCGTGAAGATCATCGGCGACCGCACCGAGACCATCCGCGCCTCGGTGGATGATGTGCAGCTGACCATGCTCATCACCATCGCGCTGGTGGTGGCGGTGATCTTCGCCTTCCTGCGGAGCCTCTGGGCCACCATCATCCCGAGCGTCACCGTGCCCATGGCGCTCATCGGCACCTTCGCGGTGATGTATGTGGTGGGCTACAGCCTCGACAATCTCTCCCTCATGGCTCTCACCATCGCAGTCGGCTTCGTGGTCGACGACGCCATCGTGATGCTGGAGAACATCTATCGCTACATCGAGGAGGGCATGCCCCCGTTCGAGGCGGCGCTGAAGGGCGCGGGGGAGATCGGCTTCACCATCATCTCCATCAGCCTGTCGCTGGTGGCGGTGTTCATCCCCGTGCTGCTCATGGGCGGCATCGTCGGGCGACTGCTGCGCGAGTTCGCCGTCACCGTCACCATCACCATTCTCGTATCCGTGGTGGTTTCGCTGACGCTGACGCCCATGATGTGCTCCCTCTTCCTCAAGAACGAGCACGGGGTGAAGCACGGGCGCGCCTACATGGCGGCGGAAGCCTTCTTCGACGGCATGCTCAAGGTCTACGACACCGGCCTCAAATGGGTGCTCAACCACCAGTTCCTCACCCTCATGAGCCTTCTTGCCACCGTCGCCGCCACTGGCTGGCTCTACGTGGCCATCCCCAAGGGCTTCTTCCCCCAGCAGGACACCGGCTTCATCCAGGGCTTCTCAGAGGCGGCGCAGGACATCTCCTTCTCGGCGATGACACAGAAGCAGATGGCGCTGCTCGACATCGTCGCGCGCGATCCCGCCATCGAGCACGTTTCCGGCTCGGTGGGCGCCACCGGCGGCTCGCAGACCATCAACACCGGCCGTGTCTGGATCACCCTGAAGCCGAGGAGCGAGCGCGACGCGACCGCCGACGAGGTGATCCACCGTCTGCGGCCCCAGCTCGCCAAGGTGGAGGGCATCGCTTTGTTCCTGCAGGCCTCGCAGGACATCAACGTGGGCGGCCGGCCCTCCCGCACCCAGTATCAATACACCCTGCAGGACGCCAACCTCGACGAGCTGAACGCCTGGGGCCCGCGCATGCTGGCCAAGCTCAAGGCCCTGCCGGAGCTGACCGACGTCGCCACCGACCAGCAGACCAACGCGCCCACCGTCTCCCTCACCATCGACCGCGACACCGCGGCGCGCTTCGGCATCCTGCCGCAAGTGATCGACGACACGCTTTACGATGCTTTCGGCCAGCGGCAGGTGGCCCAATACTTCACCCAGCTCTCGCAGTACCACGTCATTCTGGAGGTCGATCCCAAGCTTCAGACCGACCCCGGCGCGCTCGACAAGGTCTATGTGCACTCGCCGCGCACCGGCGAGGAGATCCCCCTCTCCGCCTTCGTGAAGGTGGACAATTCCAAGACCGCCTATCTCTCCATATCCCATCAGGGCCAGTTCCCGGCGGTGACGCTCTCCTTCAACCTGGCTCCGGGGGTCGCGCTCGGACAGGCGGTGGACGCCATCAAGCAGGCGGAGCAGGACGCAGGCATGCCGCAGACCCTGGTCGGCACCTTCCAGGGCACCGCACAAGCGTTCCAGAACTCGCTCAGGACGCAGCCCTATCTGATCCTCGCGGCCATCGTCGCCGTCTACATCATCCTCGGCGTGCTCTATGAGAGCTTCATTCACCCGCTCACCATCCTCTCCAGCCTGCCATCGGCGGGCGTCGGGGCACTGCTGGTGCTCTATGTGGCGGGCTATGATCTCTCCGTCATCGCCCTCATCGGCATCCTTCTGCTCATCGGTATCGTGAAGAAGAACGCGATCATGATGATCGACTTCGCGCTGGTGCGGGAGCGCGAGGGCAAGACGCCGGAGGAATCCATCTACGAGGCGTGCCTCATCCGCTTCCGGCCCATCATGATGACCACCATGGCGGCCCTTCTCGGCGCCCTGCCGCTGATGCTGGGGTCGGGCACCGGCTCGGAGCTGCGCCGCCCGCTGGGCTTCGCCATCGTGGGCGGGCTCATGGTGAGCCAGCTGCTCACGCTCTACACCACGCCGGTGGTCTACCTCTACATGGTCCGGCTGCAGCGCTGGCTCACGCGCAAGCGCGAAAAGCCCGCCGCCCCGGTGCGCCTCGCCCCGGTGCCGCACCTCGACGAAGCGGCCGAGTAGGACGGACCCGCCCCTTGACCTTCAGGCGGGAAGAAGGCCCATTGCCGGCCTCTTCCCCCTGAAGGAACCCCCAGGATGAGCGCACCGGTCAAGATCGTGGTCCTCCTCGCCGCCCGCCCCGGCAAGGCCGAGGCGCTACAGGACCTGCTCACGGGCATGGCGCGCGCCACCCGCGCCGAGCCGGGCAATTTGCGCTGGGATTTCTGGCGCGACCAGTCCGAGCCCACGCGGTTCGTCATCGACGAACTTTATGTGGACGCGGCAGCCGTCACCGCCCACCGCGAGACGCCGCACTTCGAGAATTACTTCGCGCACATCAACGACCTCGCCGAGCGCACCCCCTTCGTGCTCGATCCCGTCGACGTGGTCGCCTGAGCGCTCTCAAGGCGCCGCCGGCCGCTCCGGGCGCTGCTGCCGGCGCGGCGGCCGGGCGATTTCGGCGAGCGCGACGGCCACCAGGCCGAAGGCGCCGCCGATGAGCACATTCTCAACCCGCTCGGCGGCGATGCCGCTGCCCGTCCCCGCGAACGCCGCGGCGAGGGCAATGAAGAAGCAGCGCGCCCCGAAGCCGATCACGTAGCGCGAGAAGGCGATCAGCGTGAGCATGGCGCCGAGCACGCAGAAGGAATAGCCCACCTCGCTCACCGGCAAGGTCCATCCGATGAGCAGCCCCAGCGGTGCGCCCACCAGCGCCCCCATGGCGCGCAGCTTCAGCTTGCCGGTGGAGGCGGAAAGATCGCCCACCACCACGCTCGCCGCCGACCAGATCAGCCACTGGCCCTCGCGGATGTCGAACATCTCCACCAGCACCGCCGCCGCGAATACGGCGGCCGCCGTCGCCACTGCCGGCACCAGCCAGTCGCCGGAGGGCGGGCCGAAGATCTCCGAGCGATCGAGCGTCCACCGCCGACCGTCCAGCGCCTGCACCGCGCAGACGAGGGCAAGCCCCACCGGGGAAAGCCCCAGCAGCACGCCCGCCTGCCACAGCGCCGCTTCGCCGAGCGCGCCCTCGCGGATGTCGAGCGCCAGATAGACGGCGGGGATGAACACCCAATTGCCCAGCGTCCGCAGCAGCGTGCCGAAGCGCGTCACAGCTGCCGCCATGAAGCCGGTCACCGCCGCCAAAGCCACGAATAGCGGGGGGATCGGCGCCGCCAGGAACAGCACCGTGAAGGTCGCGACGATGACGAGATACTGCACGATCACCGCCGCCGGGCTGAGCCGCAGCTTCAGCGCCGGGATCAGCAGCGAGACGGTGAGCAGGCACAGATTGACCAGCGCGGGCTCGCGGGTGAGCAGATAGGCCACCACCAGCGGCCCGATCACCACCAGCGCCCGCGCGATGGCGCCGAGATGAAGCTCCTGCGCCAGCCAAGGACGCACGTGCGTGCCGGCCCGGCTCACCGGTGCTCTCGCACGGTGCCCGGCAACACCGCGCCGCGCCCCTCGCCTGCCCTGAGGTTCTCGCCCATCGCCCAGCCCTTCCCGATGCGCATCCTATATCGGCCGCGACGGACGAGGGAGCGTCACGCCGGGCGGATGGAGAGCCGCGTCGCCGCCATGGCCCGGTACGCCGAGGCGCGGCAGCTCAGCACCAGCACCTGCATGCGGCCGGAGGCCTCGGAGAGGATTTCCATCATGGTGTCGAAACGGTCGTCGTCGGCGAACACCAATGCGTCGTCCAGCACCAGCGAGGCGGGTTGGCCCTTGTCGATGAGCAGGTCGGCGAAGGCGAGGCGGGTGAGGAT
>JAEWBL010000272.1 GCA_023391175.1 Pseudomonadota bacterium | reverse complement strand
AGGCGAGGTCGGCGATCTGGGTGACGAGATAGAGCGTGAGCGAGACGACAAGGGCAAGGCCCAGGCTGCGCCGCGCCAGCAGCAGCAGGATCGGCGCCAGCAGCAGAAGTCCCACATAGAGCGGCAGGATGTTGAGATAGCCCGGCTGGTAGGTGAGCAAGCCGATGCCTACGAGGGATTCCAGCGGATATTGCGGGATGATGTCGAGGTGCATCCATTCGAGCATGCGCTCGTCGCCGGTGAGCACCACGAAGCCGCCCACCACCACCACCGACATCACCACCAGCACGAGGTGAGCGGCATAGAGCGTGAACGCGCGCATCCACACCCGCGCGGTGGTGCGCACGCGCTCGCCGGCGGAGAAGGGGCGCAGATAGGCGAAGGCCGCGGAAATGCCGGCAAGGAAGACGAACAGCTCGGCCGCGTCCGAAAAGCCGAAATTGCGATAGGTGAAGCCGCCGAGGACGTGGCCGGGAATATGGTTGATGAAGATCGTCAGCAGGGCGAAGCCCCGCCAGAAATCGATGCTCACCAATCGTTGCCCGGTCTGCGACACGCTCACGAGCCTCCCGATTGCCATCCGACGCGCCCGGAAGGGCGCCGTATGGCGGGCAATGCACCGGGGGCCGGAAGGTTCCGCCCTGCCGATGAGCCATTGCGCCGCACGCCATGCCGGGGAAGGCTGGCGCGCGGCGGTGTCGGAAGTGTGAATCCCGGCCGGGACGACGGTAAATTGCGGTAACGGCTACTCCGCCGCCGTCTTCAGCTCGAGCACGGTGGGCAGCCCGTTCATCTGCGCCAGCACGTCGGTGATCTGCGGCACGTTCTTGCCCCCGTTGCCGAGGCCCTCGGCGGCGGCGTAAAGGTTCTTCACCGTGGCGCTGATGAAGGCGGACGCGCCGGTGTTGGTGGCGAGGTTCGTCACATAGCGCATGTCCTTGTGGGCGTTGGCGATGGTGAAGCGGTGGGCGTTCACGTTCGCCTCCAGCACATAGCCCATGAAGGTCTGGTAGAAGCCGCAATCCATGCGCGAGCCGCGGATGACGCTGTCGAACACCTCAGCCGTCACCCCCACCTTGCCGGCGATGGCCAGCGCCTCGGCATAGATGGCGCCGTAGCCCAGCGACAGGAAATTGTTGAGCAGCTTCATGGTGTGCCCGGCGCCCGGCGCGCCCACCCGCACGATGCGGCTGGCGAAAGCCGCCACCACCGGCTCGATCACCGCGAAGGCCGCATCGTCCGCGCCAACCATGGCGGAAAGGGCGCCCTCCTCCGCCTGGATGGGCGTGCCGCCCAAGGGCGCGTCGCAGAGGAAGATGCCGTCCTGCGCCAGTCTCGCAGCCAGCGCCATGGTCAACGTCGGCTCGGAGGTGGAGGTGTCGATGATGTGGAGGCCGGCCTTGGCGGCCTTCAGGATGCCGTTCTCGCCGTTGAGCACCTCGTCCACCTGGGGCGCGCCGGTGACGCAGAGCACGATCACATCGCACTGCGCCGCCATCTCGGCCGGCGTCTTCACCTCGGTGGCGCCGCGGGAGACCAGATCCTCAACCGGAGCGCGGTTGCGATGGCCCATCACGGCGAGGGGAAAGCCCTTGGCGAGGATGTTCTTGGCCATGCCGTGGCCCATGAGCCCGACCCCGATGAATCCAACCCGCGTCCCTGCCATGGCATCCTCCCGGTTCGTATCGTCACGGCTGTCGTTGCCGTTGTCGCTAAATCGTTTAGCATGGCGGAAAGGACGGCGCGAGACGCGACAGATCCGCTATAGGGATGGCCCATGGACGAGACGATTCCTCCTCCGCCGGGTGATGCCCCGGCCGGTGCCGCTCCGGCCGGCGTTCCCATTGGCAAGGTGACGCTCCAGGGCCTCGCCCGGGAGCTGGGCCTGTCCACGGCCACCATCTCGCTGGCCCTGCGCGACAGCCCCATGGTCGCCGAGGCAACGCGCCTCAAGGTGCAGGAGGCGGCGCGGGCGCGCGGCTATGTGGCGAACCGCGGCGCCGCCGCCTTGCGCACGGCGCGCACCAACATCGTCGCCCTCGGCCTGCATGACATCGTGAACCCCTCCTTCACCGAGCTTCTGGCGGCGGTGGAGGATGCCCTCTCCGAGGCGGGCAAGACCGTGCTGCTCGGCGTCAGCCAGGAAGACGTGGCGCGCCAGACCCGCACGCTGGGCACGCTGGCCGAATATCGCCCCGACGCCTTCCTCGTCTCGCCGGCCGCCCATTCGCGGGTGGAGGATCTGAAAGCGCTCGCCTCCACCGGCATCGCCGTGGTGCAGGTGACGCGGGAGATCGAGGGCTCCGGCTTCGACTTCGCGGGGTCCGACGACGTGACGGGCGTGGCGCTGGGTGTCGCGCACCTCGTGGCGCTGGGGCACCGGCGCATCGGCATGATCGGCGGCTTCGGCGCCATCTCCACCGGCCGCAAGCGCTTCGCCGGCTACAAGGCGGGTCTTGCCGCCGCCGGCATCCCGCTCGATCCGGCGCTGGTGATGGAAGGGCCGGGCCTGCGCGCGGAAGGCCGCAAGGCCATGGCGCGCCTCCTCGCGCTGGACGAGCCGCCCACCGCCGCCGTGTGCTTCAACGACCTCTCCGCCTTCGGCGCGCTGATGGAATTGCAGGCGGCGGGCCTTCTCGCGGGCCGCGATTTCTCCCTCGTCGGCTATGACGACATCGAGGAGGCGCGGGTCTGGTACCCGCCGCTCACCACCGTGCACACCTTCATTCCCGAGTATGGCCGCGCCGCCGCGACGCTGGCCCTGAAGCGCATCGCCGATCCCGGCCGGCCGGTGGAGCGCGCGGAGATGAAGCCGGACCTGGTGGTGCGCGCCAGCACCTGCGCCCCCGTGCCGGTGAAGCGCCGGCCCCTATGATCGTTCCGGTGACCGAGGCCGACGATCCCCGCATCGCCGGCTTCCGCGAGGTGCGCGAGCGCGATCTGGTGGGGCGGCAGGGCGGCTTCATGGCCGAGGGCGAGGTGGTGCTGCGGCTGCTGGCCGGCCGGCTGGGAACGCGCGGCGGGCATCGGCTCACCTCCGTCCTGCTGTCGCAGGCGCAGGCGGAGCGGCTTTCCGATCTCATCGCGGCGTTGCCGGAAGACCTGCCCGTCTACGTGGCGCCGCAGGGGGTGATGGACGCCATCGTCGGCTTTCCCATCCATCGCGGCATTCTCGCGCTGGGGGCGGCGCGACCGCTGCCGGACGTGGGCGCGCTGCTCGATGGGCTCGGGCCGCGGGCGCTGGTGGTGGCGGCCCTCGGCCTCACCAATCACGACAATATGGGCGGCATCTTCCGCAATGCCGCGGCCTTCGGCGCCGATGCGGTGATCCTCGATGACGCCTCATGCGATCCGCTCTACCGCAAGGCGATCCG
>JAEWBL010000191.1 GCA_023391175.1 Pseudomonadota bacterium | reverse complement strand
GGCCCCCATCCGCCAGATCGCCGAGAATTCCGGCGTGGAAGGCTCCATCGTGGTGGGCAAGGTGCAGGAGTCCAACGATCCGTCCTTCGGCTTCAACGCCCAGACGGAAGAGTATGTGGACATGATCGCCGCCGGCATCGTCGATCCGGCCAAGGTCGTGCGCACCGCCCTCCAGGACGCCGCCTCCATCGCGGCCCTGATCGTCACCACCGAAGCGCTCGTCGCCGAGCTGCCGAAGAAGGACTCCGGCATGCCCGCGATGCCGGGCGGCGGCATGGGCGGCATGGGCGGCATGGATTTCTGATCCATCCTCCCATCCGGGAAGAAAGAGAGGGCGCGGCTTCGGCCGTGCCCTTTTCTTTTGCCGTTCCCCGGACAAGCGACACCGCAGGTGGAGCGCCGATCCGTGGTCCAGCGCGAAACTCCCGCGCAGCGGGAGGCAATGCCTGAGAACGGTAGTTTGAAGAAGCGCCTGCGGCGAACTCTTGCGCTGGGTCCCGGCTCGCATTCCGCTGGCGCTGCATGCGTCCGGGACGCGAGGGCGGCCCAGACCGCCGTCGCCTCCGGCGAGACCGGAGGGCCCATCCCGTCGCCTGCGCGGGCAGCCGAAGCGCAGAACAAACGCCACCATGGGTCCTCCGATCAAGTCGGAGGACGACGGCGATATTGGTTCTGTGCCCCGGACAAGCGACGGCGCAGCCGGAGCGCCGATCCGGGGTCCAGCGGCAAAGTCTGCCGCATCGGGCCATGCTCCCCTCTCCCCTTGCGGGAGAGGGGTTGGGGTGAGGGGGCTGCTTCCGCATGTCCGATGCCGGTTCGAGCGGCGATACACCCCTCACCCTGCCCTCTCCCGCCCGAACTCGGCTTTTGCCGAGTTCGGTTCGTGTAGGTCAAAGTCGGCAGAAGCCGACTTTGAGGGGAGAGGGAGCTTAGCCGTTCTAAGCCGAGAGAGCCCCCCTCACGTCCCGCAGAACGTCCGGTACCCCTCCATGGACGGCGGCAGCCCCGCATAGGCGGCGAACTCCGGCTGCTCCGCATAGGGATGCGCCAGCACCGTGTTCAGCCGCTCGAAGGGGCCAAGGTCGCCGCGTTCGATGGCCGCGGCGATGACCTCTTCCACCAGATGGTTGCGGGGGATGAAGAGCGGGTTCACCGCATCCATCCCGGCGCGGATTTCGGTACCGGACCGCCCCGTCTCGGCGAGCCGTGCGCGCCAGCGTTCGGCCCAGGTGTCGAAGGCGGCGCGGTCGAGGAAGAGGTCGCGCACCGGCCCGCCCGCGTTCGCATCCTCCGCCAGTGCGCCGAGGCGGCGGAAGGTGAGGGTGAAGTCGGCCTTGGAGCCGATCATCACGTTGAGGAGGTCGTGGGCGAGGGCCACGTCCTCGTCGCCCGCCTCCGGCAGGCCGATCTTGGCGCAAAGGCCGGCGTGGTAGGCCGCATAGAAGCGCTTCGGGAAGGTGCCGAGCGCCGCGTTGGCGGCGGCGATGGCGGCTTCCCGGTCCTCACCCAAAGAAGGCGTCATGATGGGGATGAGGCATTCGGCGAAGCGGGCGAGGTTCCAGTGGGCGATGTCCGGCTGGTTGCCATAGGCATAGCGCCCCATCTCGTCGATGGAGGAAAAGACCGTGTTGGGATCGTAGGCGTCCATGAAGGCGCAGGGGCCGTAATCGATGGTCTCGCCCGACACCGACATGTTGTCGGTGTTCATCACCCCATGGATGAAGCCGACGCACAGCCAGCGCGCCACCAGC
This sequence comes from Pseudomonadota bacterium, assembly GCA_023391175.1. Classification (GTDB taxonomy): domain Bacteria; phylum Pseudomonadota; class Alphaproteobacteria; order Rhizobiales; family Xanthobacteraceae; genus Xanthobacter. The sequence goes on along the minus strand of JAEWBL010000191.1, from coordinate 3,961 downwards.
GCCGCCTGCCGGCCGATGACCCCGTCGAGCAAGGCGAGATAGGGGTTCTCCGCCCCCACGAGGTCGGGATAGTGGCGGGCGAGGGTGTAGTCGGCGAGCTGCTTCACGGCATCGAAGCTCTTGCGCGCGGCGAAGAACTGGAAGGTGCCGATGCGGATGTGGCTCGCCGCCACCCGCGCCAGCACGCCGCCCGGCAGCGCCCGATCACGCACCACGCGCTCGCCGGTGGTGACGGCCGCCAGCGCCCGCGTGGTGGGGATGCCGAGCGCCGCCATGGCCTCGCTGACGATATATTCCCGCAGCACCGGCCCGAGCGCGGCGCGGCCGTCGCCCCGGCGGGAGAAGGGGGTGGGGCCGGAGCCCTTCAGCTGGATGTCGCGGCGCAGACCGTCGCGCCCCACGACCTCGCCGAGGAGGATGGCGCGGCCATCGCCGAGCTGGGGCGAGAAATGGCCGAACTGGTGCCCGGCATAAGCGAGCGCGATGGGCTCCGCGCCCTCCGGCACGGCGAGGCCGGCGAACACCGCCACGCCCTCGGGCGTCGCGAGGTCGGCAGGGTCGAGGCCGAGCAGCTCGGCGAGGTCGGCATTGACCTTCACCAGCGCCGGCGCCTCCACCGGGGTCGGCAGAACGGGCGCATAGAAGCCGGCGAGGTCGCGGGCATAGGAATTGTCGAACGGAAAGGCGGGGGACGCCTTCGGGGTCGGCTGTGTGCTGGTCATCGCGGCAATCTCCGCCGGGCTCGAAAAGGGGCAGTCCCGGACCGAACGATGGGAAAAGGGTGCCGGGTTCATCCCGGCCTGTCCAGCTTGAGCGGGTTTTTGCGTCGCCTTCGCTCAAGCGCCGCGCGGATGTTTCGCGTTGTCTCCGCTCAATCGCCGCGCGGGCTTTGTGCGTTGCTTCCGCTCAGGCGCCGCGCGGGCTGGGTTACGCCACCGCGTAGAGCGGATGCTCGCGCCGCAATTCCTCCTGCAGCACCTCCTCCACCTTCTGCAGCGCCGGCGGGCGGGCGCCGGGGCGGGTGTAGAGCAGGAATTCCATGTCCGGCAGCGCCGCGCGGTCGAGGTCGGCGACGATGGCGAGGTCGGGTCGAAGCGCCCGCGGCGAGCGCACGGTGACGCCCATGCCCGCCCCCACCGCCGCCATCAGGCCCGGCAGGCTGGGGCTGGTGAAGGCGATGCGGAATTGCCGCCCGGCAGCGTTCAGCGCGGCGATGGCGGCCGTGCGGCAGGAACACGGGTGCTCGAACAGCACGAGAGGCACCGGTGCCTCGCGGTCAAGGCGGAGCTGGCGCGCGGCGATCCACACCATGGATTCGCGCAGCAGCAGGGAGGCGGGCAGTTCGCTCTCGGCGCGGAAGCCCACGGCCGCGTCCAGCTCCTCGGCGCGCAGCATGTCGAGCATGTGGGAGGTGGTGCAGATGCGCACGGTGATGGGCGCCTGCGGGAAGCTGGCCGAGAGCCGGTAGAGGATGCGCTGGAGCACCTGCTCGCCCACGTCCTGCACGAAGCCCAGCCGGAGCGGCTGGGCGAAGGCGCCGTGGACGTGCTGGGTGAGGATGCGGTCGTTGAGGTCCAGCAGGCGCCGCGCATCCTCCAGAAAGGCCGCACCGCGCGACGTGGGCGACACCGCCCGCCCGCGCCGCTCCAGAAGGGAGAAGCCCACCGCCTCGGCGAGGCGGTCCATCTGCAGGCTCACCGCCGACTGGCGGCGCCCCACCTTCCGCGCCGCCGCGGAGATGGAGCCGAGATCGGCCACGGCAGCGAAGCTGCGGATGAGGTCGAGGTCGAGATTGCGGATCATGCTATGAGATTAGCAAAACTCTGGGATTTTAGAATTCAATTTTTCTCATCAATTGGGGCGGCCTAGAACACGCCATCGCAGCCGATGCCGGTGCATCGCGCCGATGGAGGTCAAAATGCCCATTCTGAACGTGAAGCTGTCCGGCGCTCCGGATGCCGCCCTCGCCGCCAAGGTCGCCGCCACCCTGTCCGACCTCACCGCCCGCATCCTGCGCAAGGACCCCAAGGTGACGGCCGTCGCCATCTCCTTCGTGCCGGCCGAGCAGTGGTTCGTTGGCGGAGAGGCGCTGTCGGCGAAGGCGCGCACGTCCTTCTCCCTCGACATCCTCGTGGTGGACGGCACCAACACCAAGGACGAGAAGGCCGCCTATCTCGAAGCCGTCTTCGCCGCCATGTCCGGCCTGCTGCCGGACCTCGACGAGGAGAGCTACATCCTCGTGCGCGAGGTGAAGGCCGATGCCTATGGCTACGGCGGACGCACGCAGGAAAGCCGCTATGTGGAGAGGAAGCTCCGGGCCGCCTGAAGCCCGCGCGGCGATTGAGCGAAGGCAACGTGAAAGCCCGCGCGGCGATTGAGCGTGAGCAACGAGAAAGCCCGCGCGGCGCCTGAGCGAAGGCAATCCGGAATCAAAAGGGCCGGCGCAGCGCACCGGCCCTTGACCATCAGTTCAGCGAAACTCACTTGCCGGCGAGCAGCGGTGCCAGTTCCTTGTCCCATTCGGCGATGCCGAGGGCGCCGGAGACCTTCTTGCCGTTGATGAAGAAGGTGGGAGTCGCGCTCACGCCCAGCTCCTTGTTGGCGTAGAGGGCGCTTTCCTGCACCTTCTCGCCGAGCTGCTGGTCGGTGAGGCACTTCTCGAAATCGGCCTGGCTCATCCCGGCCTGCTTGGCGACGGCGAGGAGGCCGGCGGCGGGGTCCGTGCTGTAGGCCCAGGTCTTCTGCGTCTCGAACAGGGTCGAGACCATGGGGAAATATTTGTCCTCGGGCACGCAGCGGGCGAGCATGAAGGCGGCGGTGGCCACCGGCTCGAACGGGAACTCGCGGAAGATGAAGCGCACCTTGCCGGTGTCGATGTACTTCTTCTTCAGCTCGGGGAAGGTGCCGGTGTGGAAGGCCGCGCAATGGCTGCAGGTCATCGAGGCATATTCGATGACGGTGACCGGCGCGGTGGCGCTGCCCAGCGCCTTCTCCGGCAGCGGGCTCGCGGCGGGCGCGATCAGCTTGGCCTGCTCCACCGTCTGGGCCGCGGCCGGATCGAAGGAGAGCGGCAGGCCGAGACCAGCCGCCAGCGCGGCGAGGCCTGCTCCAACCAGGAAACGGCGGCGATCGACAATCATGGACATCTCCGAATGGTCCGGCGGCTGGCGACCGGGCTTCCCGGTCTTGGCCGCATCGCCGGTTCCGTAGGGGCATCAGGACGGGAAACGGGGTCAGGTCCGGCGCGGCGACGCCGATCCTGCGCAAAAGCCTTGGGGCTCTATCATGTCGCCCTTATGGCGGGAAAGGCCCGCGCCTTCGCGCGCCGATAACGGACGGGTGAACGCCAGCCGTCTGGCATCCGCGCCTCAGCCGCCGCGCTGCTCGCGCCGCACCAGCGCACCGAGCTTTGCAAGCGACTCGGCCAGCGCCTCGTCCTCGAAGGTGCCGATCTCGTGTCGCACGGCGGCGATGGTCGCCTTGTCGGGCTTCGGAGGCACCGGCGGCGGCGCGTGGCGCTGGGGCACCGGGCCCTGCCGAAGCATCAGGCGGCCGACGCAGCGCCAGCCGAAATAGGCGTTGATTCGCTCCACCACGATGCCGGCGGCATATTGCAGCTCGATGGCGTAGGCGCCTTCCACCCGTACCACGAGGGTCGCCGCCGCCCCCTCCTCCCGCGGCCATTGCAGCTTGAGGGGGATGCAGCGGGGCGCGAGGTCCGGGCCGACGATCTCGTCCCAATGGGTCACCACCTCCACCACCGAGAAGCCGGCGCGTCCGCACAGGTCGCTGATCCCCGGCGCCACGAAATCGGCGAGGGGACGCGGGCCACGGTGGCGACGGGTGAAGTTCGAGGTGTTCAAGGCGTTTCCGGCACACGAAGGAAAGAGGGGTGGGCGAGGCTCTTGCCCCGGCACGCGGGCGCGGCCACCTTGGCCGCATGACATCCTCCCCCGCCGCA
>JAEWBL010000188.1 GCA_023391175.1 Pseudomonadota bacterium | reverse complement strand
CTCCTCCAGCGGGATGCCGGCCTCGGCATAGGCCTTGAGGTAGGCGACCAGGGTGGCGAGCACCGCCGCCAGCTCCTGCGCATCCGAGGCGCCGGCCGCGTGATAGACGCCGCCATCGGCCCGGGCGAAGGGGCCGGCGAAGCCGCGGGCCTTGAGGATGGCCGATGTCTCGGCGAAGCGCTTGGCGAGCAGCGGCCAGGCCATGGGCAGGGTGCCGTGGGCTGCGAAATCGCTTAAGGGGTCGAGGCCGAAGGAGACGGAGACGCCCTCCGGCTTGAAGCCGCGCGCCTCCACGAGATCGGCGAAGGCGAGGGCATCCTCGCGGCCCTGGAAATTGCCGCTCTCGATGCGCACGTCGATGAGGTCGAGCAGCACATCCTTCAGCACCACCGCGAGGTCAACGCCCTCGGGCAGGCCGAAGCCGTAGGCCGAGGGGGCGGCGGCGAAGACAAGGGAGAGGCCCGAGGCGCCGCCGTCGAGGTCTTCCAGCGCCTGCGCATTGGCCTCGGCGGCGTCGGTCTGGTCCACCCGCATGGAGATGACCCACGGCGCCCCGGCCGGGCGGCCGGCGACGAGGGGCGCATCCGCCTTGCGCTCCGGCAAAGCGTCCAGCGCCAGGCCCTCATAGGTGCGCGTCACCAGCCGCTTGTCATAGGGCGCGCCCTTCAGCACGCCTTCCACCAGCTTCAGCCAGTCCGCGCGGGTGACGGGAGCGATGTCGGTTGCGAAGGGGAGGGCGGTGGCGTCGGTCATGTCAGGACCTCGGGAGGGAAGGGGTCGGCCACGACGCGGACAGCCGCGGCATGGGTGCTCCGGTCAAGCCGGAGCACGACGGCAGTTCACAAGGCAGGAGTTGCCCTCCGGCTCGACCGGAGGGCCCATGGTGCCACAGGCACCGGCGCGCGAAGGGCAGGACCACCCCCATCACCGCCGCTCCCGCGCGGCCAGCGCGCGCTCGGCGTCCACGATGTAGTCGCGGATCACCGGCCCGTCGTCGCGCTTCTCGGAGAGGAGGAGCTGGAACACCATGTTGGAGCCGTGCAGGAAGCCCAGCTCCACGGCGGCGAGGTAGAATTCCCACATGCGGCCGAAGCGCTCGCCCATCATGGCGTCGGCTTCCGCGCGGCGGGCCATGAAGTTCCGCCGCCAGGCGCGGATGGTCCAGTAATAGTGCAGCCGCAGCACCTCGCAGTCGTCCACCCACAGGTGCGTGCGCTCGGTGGAGGCGAACACTTCCGACAGCGCCGGCACATAGCCGCCGGGGAAGATGTACTTTCGGATGAAGGGCGCCGTGGTGCCGGGGGGCGACATGCGGCCGATGGCGTGGATCAGCGCGAAGCCGCCCGTGTCCAGCAGGTTGCGGATGGTGGTGAAATATTCGTCGAAATGGGCGACGCCCACATGCTCCATCATGCCGATGGAGACCACGCGATCGAACTTGCCGGTGAGGTTGCGGTAGTCCACCTCGCGGAAGTCGATGCGGTCGATGACGCCCGCGGCCTCGGCGAGGCGCCGGCTCTCGGCCAGCTGCTCGGGCGACACGTTGATGGCGGTGACCTGCGCGCCGCATTCCTTCGCCATGTAGATGGCGAGACCGCCCCAGCCGGAGCCGATCTCGGCCACCCGCATGCCGGGGGAGATGTTCAGCTTCGCCGCGATATGGCGGAACTTGTTGCGCTGGGCGTCGGCCAGCGGCTCGTCGGGATGGGTGAAGTAGGCGCAGGAATACGCCATCGTCTCGTCCAGCCACAGCCGGTAGAAATCGGCCGGGTGGTCGTAATGCGAGGAGACGTTCTCCTTCGCCTTGCCGACGGGGTTCGCCTGCTGGAACCGGCGCACCGAGCGCCACGCCTTGCGCAAGGCTTGCTGCACGGGGTGGGAGCCGAGGCCCTTACGGTTTACCGAGAAGAGATTGAGCAGCTCGAACGCGCCGGCCCCGTCCTCGAAGGAGAGGCGGCCGTCCATATAGGCCTCCGCCGCCACCAGCTCCGGATTGAAGAACAGGTCGCGCTCCAGCTTCTTGTCGTGCATCCGCACCGTGACGGACGGGCCGTCCTTGCCCGAGCCGAACACGTGGCGCTTGCCATCGGCCGTGATGACCGTGAGCTGGCCCTTTTCCACGAAGCGGCTGAGGAGGTGGGAGAGGAGGCGCATTCAGAAGGCTCCGGCAGGCGCCCGCGCCCGCAGATGCGGGAGGGACGGGGAGGGGGCGAATGTGCCGGACATTTTCACATGACGAGGCGCGAGGCCACCCTCGTGCCCCGGCCAAACGGAACCGAAGGAACTCCCTCTCCCCTTGCGGGAGAGGGCAGGGGTGAGGGGTATGGCGCCCCTCGTCCCTGCATCATGAATGCGGCACGGCAGCCCCCTCACCCCCGGCCCCTCTCCCGGGCGAACTCGGCTGTTGCCGAGTTCGCTTCGTGAAATTCGAAGTCGGCAACAGCCGACTTCGAGGGGAGAGGGGAGGTGCATGGAGAAGAATTGCCCTTCCCCAAGCATCACGCGAATTCCAGGATCACCGCGTCCACCGCGAGGCTGTCGCCGGCCTTGGCGTGGACGGACTTGACCACCCCGTCGCGCTCGGCGCGCAGCACGTTCTCCATCTTCATGGCTTCGACGATGGCCAGGATCTCGCCGTTCTTCACCTCCTGGCCGGGCACCACCGCGATGGAGACCACGAGGCCGGGCATGGGGCAGAGCAGTTCCTTGCCGCCGCCGGCATTCTCCTTCTTCGGCATCAGCGCCGCCAGCGAGGCGGACAGCTCGGTGTAGACCTGCGCCTTGGTGGAGATGCCGCGGTGGGCGAGCACGTAGCCGTTGGGGATCGGGCGCACCTGCACCGCCACCTGATCGGCATCGATGGTGCCGGTCCACACCACGTCGCCGGGCTTCCAGGTGGAGCGCAGCAGGTGGGTGTGGCCGGGGGTGCCGTCCGCCTCGAAGATCTGCACCTTGAAGCCGCCGTCCACCGCCTCGACCTCGCAGGGGGTGGAGAGCGTCGCCTCGCCGGCCGAGAGGTTCACGA
>JAEWBL010000168.1 GCA_023391175.1 Pseudomonadota bacterium | reverse complement strand
CCGCCCGCCCGGCATCGCCGAAATACACTGGCAGGCCGACGCCCCGCGCCTCGGTCACGCGGCGGGGATCGTTGTCGAGCGCCACATAGGCGACCCCCTCTTCCTCCAGCGCCTCGGCCACCATGCGGCCCACCCGCCCGAAACCGCCGATAACCACGTGCCCAGCGACGCTGCTGTGCACCGGCGCGGCAAGGTTGTCGTTGAGCCGCGCGTCGAGAGTCCGTCCCAGCCGGCGGCCCAGCCGCGCCAGCAGTGGCGTTGCCGCGAGGCTGAAGCCCACCATGGCGATGAGGACGCCGGCATCCGCCCGGGACAGCGCACCGCTTGCCGCCAGCAGCGCCAGCACCACGAGGGCGAACTCCCCGGTCTGGGCCAGCAGAACCGCCGCCTCCGCCGCAGCCGGCGGCGCAACCTTCATGAGGCGGCCAGCGGCATAGGTGCCGACAATCTTCACGGCGAGAATGCCGGCGACGCCCACCAGAACCCAGCCGAGGCGCGGCAGCACGACGGCAAAATCGACGCTCATGCCGACGGTCACGAAGAACACGCCGATGAGCAGGCCCTTGAAGGGTTCAAGGTCCACCTCGATCTGGTGGCGGTAGGCCGTCTCCGACAGCAGCATCCCCGCCAGGAAGGCGCCGAGGGCGCTGGAGAGGCCCGCCCGGTGGGTGATCGCCGCGGAGCCCACCACCACGACCAGCGTGATGGCCATGATGAGGTCACGCGAGCGCGTGGACGCCGCGGCGGCGACCAGTGGCGCCAGCACGAAGCGCCCCGCGACCAGGATCAGCGCCACCGCGCTCACCGCCTTGACGAGCGCGAGGGCGGCCAGCGTGAGGACATCCGGCGCATTGCCGGTGAGAAGCTCGGCCGCCAGGAGGATGGGCACCACCATCAGGTCCTGGAACAGCAGGACGGCGATGACGAGCTGGCCGAGCGGCGCAAGCGCCCGGTGCTGATCGATCAGCAACTGGCTCACGACGGCCGTCGACGATAGCGCCAGCGCCGAGCCCAGCACCAGCGCCACCCCCGGCGAATAGCCGGCGAGCGTGGCCCCCAGCGCCAGCGGCGCACCGCACAGGACAACCTGCAGGCAGCCGACGCCGAACACCTCGCGCCGGAGCGCCCACAGCCGAGCGGTGGAGAATTCGAGCCCGAGCAGAAACAGGAGGAAGACGATGCCCAGCTCGCCAAAGGGCGCCGCCCGCGCGGGACTGGAAATGGTGACGAAGCGTACCAGCGGCAGCGTATCGGCGAGACGTCCGAGCCCGTGCGGGCCCACGAGCGCGCCCACCGCGATGAAGCCCACCACGGCACCGATGCGGGCGCGGTGAAACAGCGGCACCAGCACCCCGGCGGCGAGGAGATAGACGAACGCATCCTTCAGGAAGCTGTCGTTCACCGCACCGCCACTCCGCTGCCTGCTGCCGGCGCCCCGACCCCTGTGTGGCAAGAAGGGATGGCGCTGCGCAAGGGGCTTGCGTCAAATCCACGCCGCGCGCGCCAGGAGCCGTCGCACGAACGCCGCCCAGGCCGGACCGGGTCGGCCTGTCGCGTGCGTGGCGAGGGCGAAACCGCCCTGCCGTTCAGCCCGCCAGGGCCGCCTCGATAGCGGAGAGCGCCGCGTCGGCCTTGTCGCCGTCGGGTCCGCCAGCCTGGGCCATGTCGGGGCGGCCGCCGCCGCCCTTGCCGCCCAGTGCCTCGGCGCCCAGCCGCACCAGAGAAACGGCATCGACGCGGGCGGTGAGGTCGGCGGTGACGCCCACCACGATGCCGGCCTTGCCGTCGGACGTGACGCCGACGATGGCGACGACGCCCGAGCCGATCTGCTTCTTGCCCTCGTCCACCAGGCCCTTGAGATCCTTGATCTCGATGCCTTCCACCTGGCGCGCGAGCAGCTTGATATCGCCGACCGTGCGCACCGCATCTCCCGCGCCCTGGCTGCCGCCCATGGCCAGCTTCTTGCGGGTCTCGGCCAGCTCACGCTCCAGCTTGCGCCGTTCCTCGACGAGGGCGGCGACGCGCGCCTCCACCTCGCCAACCGGCGCCTTGAGCGCGGAGGCCGTGGCGATGAGCGCGGCATTCGCGCCATTCAGGTGCTTGCGCGCCGCACGGGCGGTGAGTGCCTCGATGCGGCGGACGCCGGAGGCCACAGCGCCTTCGGAGACCACGGAGATCAGGCCGATGTCGCCGGTGCGCTTCACATGGGTGCCGCCGCACAGCTCCACCGAATAGGGCGCGCCGTTGCCGTCGTCGGTACCCATGGAGACGACGCGCACCTCCTCGCCATACTTCTCGCCGAACAGCGCGCGAGCGCCGGACTTGATGGCATCGTCCACCGCAAGGACGCGGGTTTCCACCGGCTCGTTGCGCAGCACGAAGCGGTTGGCGATCTCCTCCACCTCCGCCACCTCGGCCTCGCTGAGCGGCTTGGGGTGGGAGAAGTCGAAGCGCAGGCGGTCGGGCGCGACGAGCGAGCCCTTCTGCGCCACATGCTCGCCGAGCACACGGCGCAGCGCCTCGTGCAGCAGATGGGTGGCGGAATGGTTGGCGCGCACGGCCGCGCGGCGATCGTGGTCGACCTCCAGCACCAAAGCGGTGCCGGGCTTGAGCGTGCCGCTCTCCACCTTCACGTCGTGCAGGAACAGGTCGCCCAGCTTCTTCTGGGTGATGCGCACCTCGGCGACGAGGCCGCCCTCTCCCGTCATGCGGCCGGTATCGCCG
>JAEWBL010000174.1 GCA_023391175.1 Pseudomonadota bacterium | reverse complement strand
CCGGTGGGGGCGCCGCATGATCGGCCTGCGCGGCGGAATCTCCATCGCCATCGTCATCATCCTCTGCTCGGCTCTGGCGGTCATCGGATGGGGCGCGGAACAGGCGGCCCAGCGCACAATCGCGCCGGAAATCGTCGCCAAGGCCAATTCGGTGGGCCGCGCCGCCGCGGATCTCGTTCAGCGTGCGGCCGACGTTGGCGTCCCGTTCGACCGACTGGTGGGCGTGAACCGCTATTTCGATGATCTGCGTGCCGCCAACGTCGAGTTCACGCAGATCAGCCTCAACACCGCCGGCGGAAAGGAACTCGCGCGCTCGGGCGATGCGCCGGCCGGCGGAGATGCGCCGCGGGTTTTCGTGCCGGTGGAGAATGCCGCGGGCAATCGCCTCGGCGAGGTGATGATCGTGGTCGATCCCTCGGTCGTCTCCCAGCAGGTCGGCGCGGTGCTGGTGGATGTCGCCTTCATCGGCGTGGTCGCCCTGCTGGTGGCCCTGGAACTCGTGGCGCTGGTCGTCGGCACTCGCGGCCTCGAATCGCTGGTGGCGGTGGAGCGGCGGCTGAAGGCGCTGAAGCGTGGCGTGCTCTCGCGCCAGGAAGGCGGCGGCGGGGCCGCCGGCGATCTGATCCTGCCCATCGACCGGCATGTGGAAACCCTTGCCGAGCGCCATCTCGCCCTGCGTTCCGAGGCGGAGCGCAGGGGCGATGCCGAGGCCCTGGCCCGGCTCGACCAGATCGAAGCTCGCACGGGCCTCGGCCGGGTGCAGGCGGCCGAGAGCGAGGCCGCCATCGCTGTGCGCCCCGCCCTGTTCCTGTTCATGCTGGCCGAGGAACTCACCCGTCCGTTCCTGCCGCGCGCCGCCCAGGCGCTGGGCGTGCCGGCGGGCTTCGGTCCGGATGTGTCGGCCAGCCTGCCCATCGTGGCGTTCATGGCCGTCGTGGCCCTCTGCCAGGTGCCGTTCGCCTCGCTGTCCGAGCGGCTCGGCCGGCGCCCCGGCTTCATCGCGGGCGCGGCGCTGGCGGCGGCGGGCTATGTCGTCTCGGCGGTGAGCCCACATTATGACGTCTTCCTGGCCGCCCGCGTCGCCACCGCGGTCGGCTACGCGCTGGTGTTCGTTTCGGCGCAGGGCCATGTGGTGGACCTCTCCTCCGGAGCCGCCCGCAGCGCGGCACTGGCGGTGTTTGTGCGCGCCATCATGGTGGCGAGCCTGTGCGGGCCGCCCATCGGCGGCGTCATCGCCGACCGCCTGGGGCCGGGCGTCGCCTTCGCGACCTCGGCGGGTCTCGCCCTCGTGGCGCTGCTGGTGGCGCGCCTGACGCTGCCGGCCGCCGAACGGCATCGCAGTGTCGCCAGCGTGGGTCTGTCCGACCTCAAGGCCGCGGCGCGCGCGCCCGGCCTGATGTCGCTGCTCCTCGGCTGCGCCTTTCCTGCCAAATTCCTGTTCGCAGCCTTGTGTTTCCTGCTGGTGCCGCTGGAACTGCAGCGCGAGGGCTTCTCCTCCGCGGCTATCGGCCGCTTCCAGATGATCTATCCGGTCCTCATGGTGATCGGCGTGCCGTTCTTCGCCGCCCTGGCCGACCGCTTCAGCGCCCGCGCCGGATTCGTGGTGGCGGGGGGGCTCGTCTCCGGCATCGGCGCCATGGCGGTGCTTATCCACCCCTCGGTGGCGCTGATCGTGGTCGCGCTGGTCGCCTTGGGCTGGGGACAGGCCATGTCCATCGCGTCCCAATCGGCGCTGGTGGCGGATACCGCGACCACCCTGGGCGCCGGCCGGGCGGCCGGTGTGCTCGGCCTGTTCCGGTTGGTGGAGCGGTCCGGCAACGCCGCGGGCCCCGCCAGCGCCGGCTTCCTGCTTTCGACCCTGGGCTTTGCGTCGGCTACGGGTTTTCTCGGCGCTGTGGCGGTAGCCGGAGCTATGTTATTTGCGCTATCCGGACGCAAAGTCTTCGTCCATCATTCGCGCCGCGCCTCCTCCGCGGCCGCCTCGGAAGGGAGTTCCGCCTGATGGATCGCCGTTCCCTCCTCGCACTCGGCCTCGGCGCGGGTGCTGCGGGGCTGGTGGGCACTGTCCCCGGCGCCTTCGCCCAGACCAACGGCGCCAATGGCCAGCCGCGCCCGGCCGGAGCGCCCGCTCCCGCGCCTGCCGCCCATGGCGAGGCGTTTCGCGTCCTGATGCTCACCTTCCGCGGTGATACCGACGTGGAGCGCGGCTTCCGCGACTACTTCGCGGCCAACGACATCAAGGTCGAGTTCATGACCCGCGACGTGGAGCGGGACGCGAGCAAGGTGAAGCCGATCCTCGCGGAAGTGCTGCCGACCTTCCGGCCGAACCTCATCTATACCTATGGCACGCCCCTGACGCTCGGCGTCGCAGGCCCCTATGACGCGCCGCCCACCGCCGGCTTCGTGCGCGACATCCCGGTGGTGTTTGCGCTGGTGGCGGCGCCGGTGCAGGTGAAGATCGCCCCCTCGCTCGCTTCGTCGGGGCGCAACGTCACGGGCGCGGTCCATGTGGTGCCCACCGACGTGCAGATGCGCGCCATGCAGAGCTACAAGGCGTTCAAGAAGGTCGGCGTGATCTATTCGCCGAACGAGAGCAATTCGGTCGCCATCATCGACGAAATGAAGGCCTTCTCCGCGACCATCGGCGCCGAGGTGCTGGCGCAGCCCCTGACCATGGTGGGCAGCAAGCCGACCGGTGACGGGGTGGAGGATTTCGTGAGGAACCTGAAGGCGCAGGGCGCCGAATGGCTTTATCTTCCCGCGGATACCTTCCTTGCCACCATCTTCGACCGGGTGGGGCCGGCGGCGCTGGCGGCAGGGCTGCCCACCTTTGGCGCGACGGAGTTCTTCCTGCGTGAGGGGCTGGGGCTTGTCGGGCTAGTCAGCCGCTATTATTCGGTGGGCCAGCTCGCTGCCTCCAAGGCGGCGGAAATCCTGGTCCAGCACGTGCCGCCCCAGGACATCCCGATCGAGACGCTCAAGCGCTTCGCCCTCATCATCAACATGAACGTGGCCAAGCAGCTCGGCGTCTATCCGCCCATCGCCATGCTCAATTATGCGGAAGTAATCACGTGATGAACGCCCTGCGCGAGGCCGCGCCGCCCTCTACGCTGACTCAGCGCACGCTCGGGCCGGACGATCTCGACGCGATCGACACCCTTCATCATCTGGCCATCGGCCCGCTGGTTCGTCCCGAAGTGGTGAAGCCGGAGAACCGGTCCTATTTCGAAAGCATCCTCGGCGGACGCGGCCTCATCATCGGGCTCTATGACGGCGGGCTGCTGGTCGCCTACGGCATCCTTCAGCACGACCATTCGCCCAAGGATGGCCCGCATCGGCTGCTCGGGCTCGATCCCGCCCTGTCGGTGGGCCGGCTGGCCGGCGCCTCGGTTCATCCGGCCTATCGGGGCCGGGGACTGCAGCGGGTGCTGATCGCTGCGCGGGTCGAGGCGGCGCCGCCCGACATGGTGCTGTTCTCCACCGCCGCTCCGGTGAACACGCCGAGCTGGGCGAGCCTGCTCGCCGAGGGGTTTCCGATCTACGACATCCAGCTCTTCTTCGGCGGCTATGCGCGCTACGTGATGGTGCGCGACTTCACCACCTTCGATCCGCAGGAGACCCTTCTGGTCGATCCTCTCGACACGGCGCGCCAGAAAGAGCTGTTTGCCGAGGGCTGGCATGGCTACGCCCGCTGCCGCACCGATTCCGGTGCCGCCGGCGTGCTCTACGCGCGCCCCCGAAAGGCCTGAGCCCCAGGGCAGGGGTCCCCCAGGGCCTCTCCTGCGCGTCACGAAACTGTCGTATGGTTCACTGAATCTGTGCCCGCGCGATGCGGGCTTCCCGATCCAGAGAGAAACTGGCCCCATGAAGATCGAGAGGACGCCCCTCGGCCCCGACATCATCCTCGTACGCCTTGAGGGCCGGCTGGATATTGCCGGCGCGGCGGCGGTGGAGCCGGAGTTCAAGTCGTCCTGCGAGGCCGCGCGGGTGCTTGTGGTGGACCTCTCCAGCACGCCGTTCATGGCCTCCATCGGCATCCGCCTGCTGCTCGCGGGTGCCAAGGGGCTGCATCGCAAGGGGGGAACGATGGGGCTGTTCGCCTGCGACCCCCAAGTGGAGAAGGTGCTGCGCGCCACCGGCGTCGACCAGCTCGTCGGCATCCACGCCACGCGGGACGAGGCGCTCGCGGCCGCCGGCGTCTCTCCGGCAACCTGACGGCGGCTCCTATGGCGACGCCCGCGGCCGGAACCCTCGTCTCGACCCTCGATGTGGGCGCGCGCATCGACGACATCACCGATGCCACGGGCTGGCTCGGCACGCTGGCCGATGAGCAGGGCTGGCCCGACGCCACCCGCTTCGCGCTGGAACTCAGCCTCGAGGAGGCGCTGACCAACGTCGTCTCCTACGGCTTCGCCGGCACCGACCGGCAGCCGCACATCCGCATCGAGTGCTGGCGCCTGCCGGAAGGCCGGGTTGCGGTGCGGCTGATCGACAATGGCGTCCCTTTCGATCCCACCAGCATCGCCGAGCCGGTGGTGCCGGACAGCATCGAGGACGCCAAGATCGGCGGCCACGGCGTGCAGCTGATGCGCCATTTCCTCGAGACGCTCGATTACAGCCGCGAGGGCGAGGAAAACCAGCTGACCCTGGTGGCCAACGCAGCCGGCTGAGCCTGATCGAGGCCGCATCCGCTCACGAGAGTGTCGCACTTCGCGATCTATGATGGCTGGTCGGGGGACTGCGCGGTCCCGGCCGCTTAACCTCGGCCGGCTTCGCGTCGTTCCCATGATACCGCGAGGGAATGCCTGATCCATGCTCGTTATTGCCGAGCTTGTGGCCGGCCTCGGCCTTCTGTTCGTCGGCCTCAAGGCGATGGCGACGCACCTCCAGCAGGCGACGGGCCGGAAGCTGCGCACGCTTTTGCGCCGGGCCACGCGCTCACCGGTGGCTGGGCTGCTGTGCGGCACGCTGGCGGGCGCGGCGACTCAATCGTCCAACGCTGTTGCGGTCATTAGCGGCAATCTCGTGCGTGGCGGCGCCTTCACCACGCGCGACGCCATTCCCGTGGTTGCCGGGGGCAATGTGGGCACCGCGGCGCTGGTCTTCGTGGCGGCGATCGATTTCCGGCTTCTCGTCTTCTATCTCGTGGGCCTCGTGGGAATCGCCTTCCACTTCCGCCTCGACCGCCGCCGCGGCATGGCGCAATGGATGGGGGTGGCATTCGGCCTCGCCCTGGCGCTGCTCGGTCTCGATTTCATCAAGGAGGCGCCGCGGGCGCTCGAGATCTCGGTCGTGGCGGGGAGCCTTGCCGACCATCTGACGCCCTTGCTCGGCTTCTTTCTCGGGTTTGCCATCTCGGTCGTCAGCCAGTCGTCTTCCACCCCCACCATTCTGGTGCTGGCGCTGATGCAGGCCGGCCTCCTCGGCCTCAATGATGCGGTCTTCATCGTGCTCGGCGCGAACCTCGGCTCGGGCCTCGCGGCGGTCATCTCCGCCGGAGGGCTGGAAGGGACGGGCCGCCAGCTCTGCTACGTCCATGTGCTGGTGAAGGCGGTCGGCTGCCTTCTGATCGGGGCCTTCTTCGGCCTCGGGGGTCTCGTCGGCTTCGATGGGGTCGCGACCCTCGCTGCCGCGGGCAAGGGCGCGGCGTCCATGTCCCTGTCGATCCTGTTCCTGTCCCTGCAGCTTGCAGGTGCGATCCCGGTCGCCTTCGCCCGCGGCATCTCCGAAAAGTTCGCCGCCGCCTTGAGCCCGCCGACGATCGAGGACGGCGCCTCGCGCCCGCGCTTCATCCATGACGACGCACTGGCCGACCCTTCCACCGCGCTCGACCTCGCGGTCAGCGAAACGCTGCGATTGATCAAGCTGCTGCCGACCCTGCTGCCGGACCTCGACCAGAAAGACAGCGGCGATGCCGGCGAGCGTCTTGCCCTGTGGCGGGGCGCCGCCTCGGTGGGCCTTGCCGTCGACCAGTTCATCTCGGAACTGATCGTCGTCGGCCTCGCCCGCGACAGCCTGGAAGTGGCGCTGCATCACCAGGCATTGGTGGAGAACGTGCGCACCCTGCAGGACACGCTGCACGACTTCACCGAGGTGGTGGAGGGCTTCGAGGACGTTCCGCCGCTGGCCTTCGCCCTCTCGGAATCGCTGCGCACCATCACCCTGTCCCTCGCCGACGCCACGGACGGGCCGGTGGAGGACCTCGATCTCATCATCGCGCTCTCCGGTGATCGCTCGGAGATGCTGAACCGCATCCGTCGCCAGCTTGCCGCTTCGGCACTTGGCGCGGGGTCGGACGCGCGGCAGCTGTTGCTGGCGACCAGCCTGTTCGAGCGGGCGATCTGGCTGGTGCGCCGCAGCGCGATTGCGTTGCGTACGCCCGAGAATGAGGATAATCCGGATCAGCCGGCCGCCCCGGAGGCGGACATCAAGCGAGTAGAGGCTGATGCACATCGAGCGTGAGCAGGTCGGAAGCGACGTGGTGCTGAAGGTGGCGGGGCGCCTCGACACGCCCAACGCCAAGCCGTTCGAGGCGAGCCTTATGGAAGTCGTGTCGATGACCGACGGGGGGATCACCGTGAACCTCGCCGGCGTGGACTACGTGTCGTCGTCCGGCCTGCGCGCGCTGCTGGTCGCCGGCAAGGCCATGCGCGGGGCCAAGCGCAAGCTCGCGCTGTCCTCGCTCCAGCCGCAGATCCGCGAGGTGTTCGACATCTCCGGCTTCTCGACCCTGTTCGAGATCAACTGACCAGAAGCCCGAGCGGCGCCTGAGCGGAACAACGCCTCACGCCCGCGCGGCGCCTGAGCGAAGTGGCGTGTTTCAAGTTCCGGCCACCGGAGCCCAGAGCACATCCTCGATTCTCCGCGCCCCGCTGGCGAGCATGGCGAGCCGGTCGAAGCCGAGGGCGCAGCCGCTGGCCGGCGGCATGAGGGCCAGCGCGGCGAGAAAGTCCTCGTCGAGCGGATAGCGCTCGCCATAAAGCCGCTCTTTCTCGTCCATGTCCTTCTGGAAACGCCGGCGCTGCTCCTGCGCATCGGTCAGCTCGCCGAAGGCATTGGCAAGCTCCAGCCCGCAGCAATACAGCTCGAACCGTTCGGCGAGGCGCGGGTCGTCGGGCTTGGGCCGGGCGAGAGCCGCCTCGCTCACGGGATAGTCGGTCAGGATGGTCGGGCGGCCGACCCCGAGATGCGGCTCGATCTTCTCCACCAGCACGCGCGAGAACATGTCGGCCCAGGTGTCGTCGGGCGCGGTGCGGATGCCGGCCTCGGCCGCCGCACGGGCGAAGCGGGCAGCATCCGGTGTTTCTCCGGCGGACGGCAAAAGGGCTTCGAGATCCATCCCCGCATGGCGGTTAAATGCCGCCACGAGCGTCAGGCGCTCCGGCGCGGCGAAAGGGTCGCACGGCTTGTCACGATAGAAGAAGGCCTTCACCCCGCCTGCCTCGGCGGCGCGGACAAGGAGGCGGGTGCAATCCTCCATCATCGCCGTATAGGGCGCGCCGGCGCGATACCACTCCAGCATGGTGAATTCCGGATGGTGGGCCATGCCGCGCTCGCGATTGCGGAACACGCGGGCGAACTCGAATATCCTGGACTCGCCGGCCGCCAGCAGTTTCTTGGCTGAAAACTCGGGCGAGGTGCGCAGATAGAGGCGGCGCGTCGCGCCGTCCGGGCTGATGAGGTCCGTGCCGAAGGCGTGCAGATGGGTCTCGTTGCCGGGGGAGACCTGAAGCGCCGGTGTTTCCACCTCGATGAAGCCGTCTTCCACGAACGCTGCACGCAGGGCGGCGGCGATGCGGCTGCGGGCGAGCAGGAAGGGGCGGCGATCGGCGTGGACATCCGGCTGCCACCATGCGGAGGAGGGGGGCGCGGGCGGGGAACTTGATACCGCCATGATATGGATTCCTCCTTGCGGCCGGTCGGAGCGGCCGGCCACTGCCGCCGCGCGGTGCCGGAAAGACGGGTGCAAGACTGGCGTTGCGCGCCATTATCGCTATGGTGCGCGCCGAACCAGCCAGACGGCGCCGCCGTCCCCCGGTTTTCAATCGGCGCGGACGCCGCGCATCAGGTCAAGGAAGAGACGACGTGGTCAAGGTTATCGCCAGCACCCTGCGCAAGGGCAACGTGGTCGACATCGACGACAAGCTGTACGTGGTGCTCACCGCCGAGAACATCCACCCCGGCAAGGGCACGCCGGTGACGCAGCTCGACATGCGCCGCATCTCCGACGGCGTGAAGATCTCCGAGCGCTATCGCACCACCGAGCAGGTGGAGCGCGCCTTCGTGGAAGATCGCCCGCACACCTTCCTCTACGAGGATTCCGACGGCTACACCTTCATGAACCCGGAAACCTACGATCAGGTGACCGTGCCGAAGGATGTGATGGGCGACCAGTCGGTCTATCTGCAGGAAGGCATGGAATGCATGCTTTCCACCCATAACGGCGTGCCGATCGCCATCGAGCTTCCGGCCCGCGTGGTGCTGGAGATCGTGGACACCGAGCCGACCGTGAAGGGCCAGACGGCCTCCTCCTCTTACAAGCCCGCCATGCTCTCCAACGGCGTGCGCACCATGGTGCCGCCGCACATCTCGGCCGGCACCCGCGTCGTCATCATGACCGCCGACGCCTCCTACGTGGAACGCGCGAAGGACTGATCGCCGGCTTCGCGACGAACCGGAAGGGCGGATTCGACCTTCCGGCGTTCGTGCAATGCCTTGCTGCGGCGCGTGGAACTTTTCCCGCGGCCGCTGGTTGAACCCTGACATGGCCCTGAGGGGACATGCAGTCAGCCAGGGCGTTGAAGATGATCTTGTCGGGAAGGCGGGTGCTCGTCGTTGAGGACGAGTACCTCGTGGCACTGGGGCTCGACGACAATCTGAGGTCGCTGGGCTACACCGTGGTCGGGCCGGTCGCGAGCCTCGCCGCCGCGGTCGCGGCCGCGACCTCCGAGCGCATCGACGCTGCCATCCTCGACGTGAATC
>JAEWBL010000126.1 GCA_023391175.1 Pseudomonadota bacterium | reverse complement strand
ATCGCAGTCCAGCAGCCGGGCGCTGCCGCCGTCCTAAAGCTTGAAGGCTGCGTCGGCCGCCGCGCGGGAGGCGCGCTTGGAGACGAGCGCCGCCTCCAGCCGCGCGATCTCCGCCTTCAGCGCGGCTATGCGCGCCTCAATCTCGTCCACAGACAGGCGCGACACGTCCGCGCCAGCCAACGGATCGGCAGGCTTCGGCTTGATCTCCTCATCCATTGGCTTTGCTCCTCCCCTTCCCTATTCTCCGCGGCGACCGCCGCAGCCTCAGGCGCGGTTGCCTCCAGTCGGATCCCCCTATTTTGCGCGCCGCGGCCGGGCTGGGAAGAGCCTCGTGCCGCCGCCCTTGCCGGAGCCTTCCATGTCCAGCGCCGCCGCCCTGCCCGAGACCATGACCGCTATCACCGTCAGCGCCCCAGGCGGCCCCGAGAAGTTGGTGCCCGGCCCCCGGCCGGTGCCCAAGCCCGCGCCGGGCGAGGTTCTGGTGAAGGTGGAGGCGGCCGGCATCAACCGGCCGGACGTGATGCAGCGCAAGGGGCTCTACCCGCCGCCCCCTGGCGCGTCCGATATTCCCGGGCTCGAGATTGCCGGCACCGTGGTGGCGCTGGGAGAGGGCGCGAGCACCTACAAGATCGGCGACAAGGTGTGCGCCCTCGTCACCGGCGGTGGCTATGCCGAATATTGCCCCGCCCACGAGGCCACCACCCTGCCCGAGCCCGAAGGCCTCTCCATGGCCGAGGCCGCGGCCATGCCCGAGACCGTCTTCACCGTATGGAGCAACATCTTCGACCGCGGCGGACTGAAGGCCGGCGAGACCCTGCTGGTTCATGGCGGAGCCAGCGGCATCGGCACCACGGCGATCCAGCTGGCCAAGGCGTTCGGCGCCCGCGTGGTGGTCACCGCCGGATCGGATGAAAAGTGCGCCGCCTGCGTGAAGCTCGGCGCAGACCTCGCGGTGAACTACAGGACGCAGGACTTCGTCGCCGAGGTGAAGAGCTTCACCGCCGGCAAAGGCGCCAACGTCATCCTCGACATGATCGGCGGGCCTTACATCCAGAAGAATTACGAGGCGGCGGCCCAGGACGGCCGCATCGTCCAGATCGCCTTCCAGCAGGGCGCCAAGGCCGAGGTGGACTTCATGCGCCTCATGCTGAAGCGCCTCACGCACACCGGCTCCACCTTGCGCTCGCGCCCGGTCGCGGAAAAGGCAGCAATAGCCGCCGCTATCGTGGAGCACGTCCTGCCGCTGATCGCCGCCGGAAAGTACCGCCCGGTGATGGACGAGACGTTCCCGCTCACCGACGCGTCCGGCGCGCACGCCCGCATGGATGCGAGCGCGCACGTGGGCAAGATCGTGCTTGTGGTGGTCTAACTCCGGACGAGGCGGGGGATTGCCCCGCCTCTGCCTTCACGGGCGCCAGTCGCGCGGGGGCACGCCGCCCGAGCGCTGGATGGCCTCGATGACCTCCCGCTGGCGGCGGTCGGTGCGCTTCATGTGCACCGCGATGACCGCATGGGCGGAGGGCACCAGGAACATCAACGGGAAGATCAAGCCGAGCAGGATGCACGGCACGATCATCACCAAATTGATGATGGCCGAGATAGGCTGCCCGTTCACCAGCAGGCCGACGGGCGGCAGCAGAGCGGCGAGAATGTAGATCATGGTCTTCCCGGGCCCTCCTTTGAGGCCCAACATCCATATGGTGTGCCCTGCCCGTGCTGCAAGGATCGGGGCCGGACCATGCGCCGAACGCCGGTTGATCGGGGCGCCGCCTCCGCCTATTGCGGAGAAGGGGAAACGGCGAGGCCCGAACGGACCGGCCCAAAGGTAAGCTGATGCAGCTCAAGGCGCTCCCGCCTCAAGTCCTCATTCCGCTCATTGTCGCCTGCGCGCTCTTCATGGAGCAGGTGGACTCGACCGTCATCGCCACCTCCCTGCCCGCTATTGCCGCCGACCTCGGCGAGGACCCGGTGGCGCTGAAGTTGGCGCTGACCTCCTACCTGCTCTCCCTAGCCGTCTTCATCCCCGCGAGCGGCTGGGCCGCCGACCGCTACGGCGCGCGAACGGTCTTCCGATCGGCGATCGTCATCTTCACTATCGGCTCGATCTTGTGCGGCCTGTCCTCTTCGCTGGCGGACTTCGTGCTCTACCGCATCATCCAGGGCATGGGCGGAGCCATGATGGTGCCAGTGGGGCGCCTCGTCATTCTGCGCTCGGTGCCGAAATCCGAGCTGGTCTCCTCGCTCGCCTGGCTCACCATTCCCGCGCTGCTGGGCCCGGTGTTCGGTCCACCGCTGGGCGGCTTCATCACCACCTATTTCGACTGGCGCCTCATCTTCTTCATCAATGTGCCGATCGGCGTGCTGGGCGTGTTCCTCGCCACCCGCTTCATCGAGAACGTGCGCGAGGAGGACGTCCCGCCCCTCGATCTCAAGGGCCTGATCCTGTCGGGCGTGGGGTTGGCCGGCCTCGTCTTCGGCTTTGCCGTGCTAGGGCAGGAGGTGCTCGTGCCGCAATGGGCGGCGATCGCCATCGGCGTCACCGGGGCATTCTTCCTGTTCCTCTACGTGCGCCACGCCCGAGTCACCCCGCACGCCGTGCTCGATCTGCGGCTGTTGCGCCATGGCACGTTCCGCGCGGGCGTCGTGGGAGGCTCCCTGTTCCGCGTGGGCATCGGCGCCATGCCGTTCCTGCTGCCGCTGATGCTGCAGCTCTCTTTCGGCCTCTCGCCCTTCGCCTCCGGCCTCCTCACCTTCACCGCTTCCGCTGGGGCGATGGCCATGAAGTTCACCGCCGCAAAGCTGCTGCGGCGCATCGGCTACAAGCATGTGCTTATCGCCAATGTCTTCCTGTGCAGCGGCTTCATCGCGATCAATGCGGCCTTCACGCCGCTGACCCCGCACTGGCTCATCGCATCGCTGCTGTTGGTGGGCGGCTTCCTGCGCTCGCTGCAGTTCACGGCCCTGAACGCGCTGAGCTATGCCGACGTAGAGCCGGCCGAGATGAGCCGGGCCACTTCGTTTGCGAGCGTGGCACAGCAGGTCTCGCTCTCGTTCGGCGTCGCCGTGGCGGGCCTGGTGCTGGAAACCATGCGGGCCTCACGGGGCGAGGTGGCGGTGACCCAGGGCGACTTCTCCGCCGCCTTCCTCGTGGTGGCGGCGGTGAGCGCACTCAGCATCTTCTTCTTCATTCCCCTGCCGAAGGATGCCGGTGCCTCGCTCACGGCCCGCAAGCCGGACCTGGACGATCCGCGCAGCGAAGTGCCGCCGGACTAGGCTTCCGCTTCGTCGGTCTCGTCCATCTCGTGCTCCGCTGCTTCGACCTTCCCCCGGAAACCGGTTGCGAGCACATAAAGCTCGGCCGAATCGGCCCGGCTGGCGGCGGGCTTGATATGGCGCACCAGCGCGAAATCGCGCTTGAGATTGGCGAGGAGCGTGCCCTCGGTGCCCCCCTGGATGACTTTGGCGAGGAAGGCGCCGCCCGGCGCAAGCACCTGCCTGGCGAAATCAGCCGCGAGTTCCACGAGGCCAACGATGCGCAAGTGGTCGGTCTTCTTGTGACCCGTGGCGTTCGCCGCCATGTCGGACATCACAAAATCCGCCTGCCCGCCGAGCATCTCCATCAGCCGCCCCGGCGCGTCGGGAGCGAGGAAGTCCATCTGGGCGAAGACGACACCGGGAATCGGGTCCATCTCGAGAAGGTCGATGGCGACGATCTTACCCTGCCCCTGCTCGAGGCCGATCTTCTGCGCCGCCACCTGGCTCCAGCCGCCGGGCGCAGCGCCGAGATCGACGATGCGCAGTCCACGCTTCAGAAGCTTCGCCTTTTCGTCCATCTCGATGAGCTTGAACGCCGCGCGGGAGCGCCAGCCCTCGCGCTTGGCGCGCGCCACATAGGGGTCGTTCAGCTGGCGCTGAAGCCATTTCTGCTGGGAGGTGGTGCGGCCGCGCGAGGTCTTCACGCGAACCTTCAGCGGCCGGCCGTCCGGCCCACGGGGCGGTGTGGTCACGCTGGGCGGCTTCCGTTCGGCGCGGTCGCGTGGAAGCCGTCGGCTGAGCGGCCGTTCCGCCACACGCCGTCCGCCCGCATCATCTGCACCAGCATCCCCTCCCTCAGCCCGCGATCGGCGACCCGCAGTCGGTCGGCGGGAAATACGCGGCGCACCGCTTCCATGATGGCGCAGCCGGCGAGGACGAGATCCGCCCGCTGGGCGCCGATGCACGGATTGGCCACGCGCTCCTCGAAGCTCATGGTCATCAGACGGTCCACCACCTGCTCGATGTGGCTGGCGCCGAGCCAGGCCCCATCGACCCGCGCGCGGTCGTAACGGTCGAGGCCGAGATGGATACCGGCGACGGTCGTCACCGTGCCTGACGTACCCAGAAGGTGCAGCCGGGCGGGGGCGCGCACGCCCCAGCTCTGGCGCACGCCGTCGAGCATGCCACACACCTCGTCCACCATGGTGTGGAACACGTCCGGCGACACCTTCACGCCGCCGTGGCGCTCCGAGAGGGAGACGACCCCAACGGGCAGCGAGACCCAGGAGCGGATGCGGGCCCGCGGCGGGCCATCGTCGCCGGCCGACCGGCGGCCGAGCCAGACCACTTCGGTCGAACCGCCGCCAATGTCGAACAGCACCGCGCCCTCGCAGGAGGGGTCGACCAGCGGTGCGCACCCGGTCGCGGCAAGTCCCGCCTCGGTGCGGCGGTCAACCACCTCCAGCGTCAGCCCGGTGCGGGCCTCGCCCTGCGAGCAGAAGTCCTCGCCGTTGACGGCGGAGCGGCAGGCCTCTGTCGCCACCATCCGGGCGCGGGTGACGCCGCGCAGGTCCATCTTGGCGGCGCAGATTTCAAGCGCGCCCAGGGCCCGTTCCATCGCGCCGTCGCACAGGCGGCCGGACGCGCCAAGCCCTTCGCCGAGGCGAACGATGCGCGAGAAGGCGTCCACCACGCGGAAGCTGCGGGCGGTTGGCCGTGCGATCAGGAGGCGGCAATTGTTGGTTCCGAGGTCGATGGCGGCGTAGATGCCGTGCGGGCTCGGCACCCGCGGCTCGGTCCGGCGATCCTGGGACGGTGCAGACGCGGCGCACGGGGCGGCAGGAGGCTGGTCCTTCGGACCACCACCCGTCTCCGCACGCGACGGAAATACCGTTGCCTCGGCAACGGTTCCGCTGCGGCAAGACTGCTCCGGACCCCCACCGGGCCCGTGCGTCTCGTCCCTCATGTCCTGTCCCTCGCCGCAAGGCGGTCCCGTGCGCTCAGGCCGCCGCGAAGGTCCACGGCTGGCTGCGCCTTGCGGCCAGTGTAACAGCGCGACGCCGCTGCGCAATGCCGCGGCGTGCCTTGTTCGTGGTCAGGAGGCGATGGGACTCACTCGGCGGCGGCGCGGCCCTTGAGATCGAGGGTCAGGCCGGCGGCGAGGGCGTCGGCGCGGAAGGCCTTCACCGCGTCCAGGGACAGCTCGGCGGCGGTCCGGGAGCCCATGGCGGGCAGCTTCTTCAGCACGTCGGCGGGGGCGGTGATGATGTGGCAGCCCATCTCGTCCGCCTCGATCACATTCCACACCTCGCGGGTGGAGGCCCAGATGACCTCGACGTTCGGGGTCGCGCGGGAGAGCTCGACGGCGCGGGAAATGGCCGGCTTGTAATCGATGCCCAAGTCGGCCAGCCGGCCGGCGAAAACCGAGATAATTGAAGGCGCTCCGCCGTCCAGGGCCTTCACGCCCTCGTCCACCTGGGGGACTTCGAAGATGGCGGTGAGGTTCACCTTCACGCCGTCCTGCACGAGGTCGCGCACCAGTTCGTACAAGGTTTCGCCGCGGGTGGTGGAGACCGGGAGCTTCACATGCACATGCTCGCCCCAGGTGGCGATGACCCGGGCCTGGGCGCGGATTTCGGGGATGTCGTCGGAGAAGACCTCGAACGAGATATGCCGGTCCGGCACCGCTGCTACGAGATCTTTTGCGTAGGCTTCATAATCGGTTACGCCGGCCTTGCGCAGCAAGGAGGGGTTGGTGGTGAAGCCGGCGATGTGGGGCTGCTTCGCCATTTCCACGATCTGCGCCTTGTCGGCGCCGTCGGTGAACAGCTTCACCTTCAGGTCGCTCAGCTTCACGGACATTTCTTCGGCTCCCTTGACGATTTCGGCCATCCTATAGGCGGTTTGCGGCAAATTGGACACCGCCCGATTCGAGAATTCGAACCGGGTGTCAGCCTAGGTTTCCGGGTGGGATATCGGTGGCATTAAGGGGGTGTTCACCATGAGTCGAACGAGCCGGTGTCAGCTGGACCGGCGGCAACCTCCGGGAAAGAACCGGCGGGTCATCCTCGGTGCGGCAGTAGGGGCGGAGGCGCGCGGTTCGCGCACCTGATTACCGCCCCACTGGAAGATCAGGGCATCAAGAGGCGGGCATGGTCTCGACGGACATGGTGGAGCGGATGGCGCGGGCGATGCACGCCTATTCGCAGCAGCGTTATCCGCTGCTGGAGCCGTGGGAGGAACTGTCTCCCGAACGGCGGGCCTACCAGCGCCAGCTCGCGGCCCATGCGCTCCAGGCCCTCACCCCTCACGACGTGATCGAGATCACCTCCCGCGCCGCGCCGGCCATCGTGGCCGTGCCGGTGGACCCGGCCCCCTGGGCGCTGGCGGAGCTGCAGGAAGCCGCCATCTCCGACAATGGCACCGCCATGGATGCCCGGCGGCGCTACCGCTCCTTCCTCGCCACCGCCTCCCTGCCGCTGGCGACCCGCCATGCCGAGGGTGCGGTCTGAGGGACTGCGGACCGAAGCCGCCCCCCTGAAGCCTATTCCGCCGCCAGCGCCGGCCGGTCGAGGCCGCGGCCGGAGCGGGTAAGGTAGCGGCGGCATTGCTGCTCGCGGTCGTAGCCGAGCATGGTCCCCAGCATGAAGTCCTCTTCCGCCGTCAGGGCGTTGAGCGGCCTTGTGACCAGCGCCCGCGCCACCGCCACGAAGGCATCGCGGCCGAAGAAGAGATTGGCCTTGGCCGGGCTCACCTGCTGGACGAAATGGTCGATGCCCGCCCGCTCCAGCCGCGCCAGCAAGGGCGGCAGGTCCCGCGTCCCCAGCGTCATCAGGAATAGGGGCCGCACGCCCCGCCCCAGCTCGTAGAGGTGGTGGTGAAACAGGCGCTGCGTGGCGCCTGCCTCCTCCCCTGCCGCAAGGCGAACAGCCACGCCCGGCAGTTCGCAGGCGGCCTCTAGAGAATGGTGCTGAGCCATGCGGTCACTCGCTTGTCGGTGAGACCGGACTGGGTGTCCTGGTCGAGGGCGAGGCCGACGAACTTGCCGTCGCGCTCGGCGGTGGAATTGAGAAAGTCGTAGCCCTTGGTATCGGTGAAGCCGACCACCACCGCCTCCAGCGCCGTCACCTCGTCATAGAGGATGCCCATGGCATCCACGAAGGAGCCGGGATAGCTCTCCTGGTC
>JAEWBL010000150.1 GCA_023391175.1 Pseudomonadota bacterium | reverse complement strand
GCGGCGACTGTCCATCTGGGCGCGGGCGCTGACGAGGGCGGTGCGCTGGGTCTTCAGTTCGCCGGTCATCTTGTTGAAGGTTTCGCCGAGGGTCGCGAGGTCGCCCTCGGCGCGGTTCACCGGCACCTGGATGTCGAGATTGCCCTTGGCCACGCGATCTGCCGCCCACATCAGCCGGCGGATGGGCGCCACCAGCCATTTGGAAAACGTGACGCCGAGCCAGACCGCTGACAGGAGCACGATCAGCGTGACGATCGAATACATGGCGGCGAAGGCGAGCTGGACGCTGAACCGCCGCTGCTCCAGCGCGCGATAGTCGGCCAGCGTGTCGCTCGTCACCTTCAGATAGCCGAGAACGCGGGGATCGATCGGCCGGGCCACGTACAGGAAAAGATCGTCGAAGCCGGTGAGCGGCACCACGGCACCCACATAGTCGGAATCCACATAGATGATGGGCTGCTCGGTGGTTGCCTCGTTGATGGCGATGTTGGTGGGCACGAGGAACTCGCGGCCCGTGCGCAGGTTCGCCCGCTCCACCACGGACAGGTCGCGGTGGATGATCTGCGCGCCCGGCACGTTGCGCAGGGCGGCCTGGGCGGTCAGCACCTGGCGGAACTTGTCGATGTCCGTATCGTAGAGATTCTTCTGCTGCGACAGATCGTTGGCCATGGCCAACGCGTCACCGCGGATGGAGAGCGCGTGCTCGCGCACATAAGTCTGCGCCACAGAGGAGGCCGAGCCGACGATCTCCTGCGTGCGCTCGGAGAAATAACGGTCGAGGGTTCGATCGAGGGTGAAGCTCGCCACCAGAGCCACCACCACTGCCGGCACCACGGCGACGATGGCGAACAGGCCGATGATCCGCACGTGGAGCCGCGAGGCGGCGCGCCCGCGCGCCCGCGCCTGCCAGATGCGCCAGACTTCCCGGCCGATGATGGCAAGCAGCGAGAACGCAGCGACGGCCGATGCCGCGAGGGCCGCAATCGTCACCGTCGGCGTCGGCACGATGGAGGTGAGGCCCATGATGATGGCGAAGGTGGCCACCGCCAGAGCCAGCGACAGCACCACCACGACGGGCGCGAACAGGCGGGCGAACAGACTGCGCCGCGGCCTCATGTCTCTTGCGGCGTACCCGACCGGCTCATCGCTCATGTGTGCCTGACCGTCCCAGCGCTACCGGCCGACGCGACGACTCGTGCGGCCCGGAGTGATGCAGTGGAACGACACTGGTGCAAAAATGTGACAGACGCATCCCCCTCCACCGGATTTGGTGCGAAGGCAGCGAAAGACAGGTAGCCGGGTCAGCGAATTCGCCCGCTTTTGCCCCGCCTCCCTGCGCGGCGGTGCCGCAGGACGTCTCTCCCCGCGGCAGGATGCGATGCGCCGCAGACGAATCAGCGTGCGGCCGGCAGCGTCACCGGGATGAATCCAAAATCCGCCAAGGTCTTCTGGCCAGCGGGCGAGAGGATGTACATGGCGAAATCCGCGGCGGGCAGCGAGGCCGTATTGGCGAGCGTCAGCCCGTACTCCGGCCCCACGGCGAGGTCGCGGGGCAGCGCTACCACCTTGTATTTCCCTGGGTCCGCCTTGCTCATCTCCTGCGTGCCCGAGCAGTAGTAGATGGCCACGTCCGCGCTCCGGTCACCGAGCGCCACGGCCAGCCTGTGGCGGCCATTGAGCGGACCGGTGGTCGCCGCGCCGCCAAACACTTGCTGGGCCTTGCCGCTCAACGCGGCGAACGCGCCCGGGCGCTGCTTATCGATCAGCGCGAACAGCTCCCACGTATAGTCGCCGCCCGGATCGGCCTTCGGCGTCGACGTGGCGAGGCGGATGTCCGGCTTCAGCAGCGTCTCCACCAGCGTGTCGGACGCGAGCGGTGGGCCATCCGAGAGCGCGATGGCGCACAGCGCATTACGGGCGAACAGCACGCTGTCGCTGGCAAGGCCCTTGTCCGTCAGCGCCTGCGCGTGGGGCAGAGCTGCGGAGGCGAAGATGTCGAAGGCGCCGCCGTTTTCCAGCTCCGTCCTGAGCACCCCGGACGGACCCCATCTGGTTGCGATGTGATCCTTGGGATGGGTGCGGCCATAGTCCGCGATCATCGCGTCGAACGCGCCGGTGAGGCTGCCCGCAGCAACTAGGCGGATGTCGTCGGCACGGGATGCTGCGGCGGAAAGGCAAAGAAAAACAACGGCGCAAATGCGGGCGCGCATGGCAAGGCTCCGAAATGAACAGGCGAATAAGCTATATTCATTCGGATATATCGTAGTCGTCAACAAACCCCGCGGATGGGACACCCGCGGGGCGTGTGCGTCGCCTCAAGACCCGGGGATCAGCGCGAGGTACGAATCACCTGGATGTCGAGATCGCGTATCTTCTTGCGCAGCGTGTTGCGGTTGAGCCCGAGCAGTTCCGCTGCCTTGATCTGGTTGCCGCGGGTGGCGGCGAGCGCAGCGGACAGCAGCGGATATTCCACGTCCTTCAAAATGCGGTGATAGAGGCCGGGCGGGGGCAGATTCTCGCCGAAGCCCGAGAAGTAGGTGTTGAGGTGCCGCTCCACCGAAGCGGCGAGCGTTGCGTCCACCGGGCCCTCTTCCGACAGCATGTTCGGCATGGGCTCGGAAAGCTCGGCCTCGATGATGGCGGGGGTGATGACCTCTTGCGGGTAGAGCGCGGCGAGGCGGCGGACGAGGTTTTCCAGCTCGCGCACGTTGCCGGGCCAGCGATAGCGCTTGAGCCGGTCGAGGGCGGCCGCGTCGATCTGCTTGGCCGGCAGGCCCTCCCTCTCGGCCTGCAGGAAGAAGTGGCGGACCAGGTCGGGCACATCCTCCGACCGCTCGCGCAGGGGCGGCAGGCGCAGCGGCACCACGTTCAGGCGGAAGAACAGGTCCTCGCGGAATAGGCCCTGCTGGATCAGCGTGCGCAGATCCTTGTTGGTGGCGGCGATGATGCGCACGTCGGGCTTGATGGGCGTGCGTCCGCCGACCGTCGTGTATTCGCCCTGCTGGAGGACGCGCAGCAGGCGGGTCTGCGCCTCCATCGGCATGTCGCCGATCTCGTCGAGGAAGAGCGTGCCGCCCTCGGCCTGCTCGAAGCGGCCGGGATTGCGGGTGGTGGCACCGGTGAACGAGCCCTTCTCGTGGCCGAACAGCTCCGATTCGATGAGGTCGCGCGGGATGGCCGCCATGTTGATGGCGACGAACGGCCCGGTGCGGCGCTTGCCGTAATCGTGCAGCGCGCGGGCGACCAGTTCCTTTCCGGTGCCGCTCTCGCCCGCGATCATCACGGTGAGGTCGGTCTGCATCAGGCGGGCGAGGAGGCGGTAGATCTCCTGCATGGCCGCCGAGCGGCCGACCAGCGGGATGTTCTCCTGCTCGTCGGAGCCGAGCGCGAGCTTTTCCGCCTTCTTCGGCTCGGCGAGCGCACGGCCGACGATAGAGATCAGCTCCTTCAGGTCGAAGGGCTTGGGCAGATATTCATAGGCCCCGCGCTCGGAGGCGCGGATGGCGGTCATGAAGGTGTTCTGCGCGCTCATGACGATGACCGGCAGGTCCGGCCGCGCCTTCTTGATGCGCGGCAGGAGATCGAAGGCGTTCTCGT
>JAEWBL010000593.1 GCA_023391175.1 Pseudomonadota bacterium | reverse complement strand
GGTTCGGACAGAACACGCTCTCGTACTTGCCGGTGAACGCGTTGCCGAAGCCGTCCTCCAGCAGGCTGCTCGAGCGGACGATGATGGGTGACTGGCCGTACGAGTCGAGCATCGCCACCAGCTGGCGCTCGATGAACGGCGGGAAGGTGCCGGCGCGGATCTTCTCCTGCACCGCGGCGGCGTCCTCCACCAGCGCGTGCCGCTCGCGCTGATCGCGCCGCGCCGCCCAGCACCCGTTGCGCACCAGGAACGTGTAGAAGACGTCCGACCCGATGAACCACGAGTCGTGCGGCTCGAGGCGCCGGCGCCAGGCGGGGTTCGTGGCGGCGAGGATCGCACGCGCGACGAGCATGCCGGCGGCCTTGCCGCCCACGAGCCCGGTCCCGATCATCCTCCGCCGGATCGAGAGCAGGTCGTCGAGCGTCACGAACCTCGACGCCAGCGCGGCGAACCGCTCCTCGCGCGTCAACAGCATGCGCAGGATCGACCGGAAGACCTCGTCGACGTCGCTCCACGGCCGCGCCCCGGACTCCGCGGCGCGGCGGACCTCGCGCGCGTTGAGGAACTTCCGGTCCCAGACGTCGAGCTGCAGCACGGGATCCATGCGCTGCTCGGTGACGTCGGCGAGCACCTCGGCGAGCACCGCGCTCTCGGTCAGCGGCGCGAGGTCGTCCCCCTCCCACAGGTGCGGCAGGTACATCGTCGGCGAGTGCCGGTCCTGCACCTTGAGCGGGTGGACGTACGCCGCCTGGCGATGGTGGAAGACGTTGACGAGCAGCTGCGTCGTGCTGCGGATCGCGTCGACCGCCTCGTGCGAGTGCGCGTTCCGGAGCAGGGCGAAGTACGTCACGGTCTCGAGCTCGTACAGGTACGGGCACGTGACCATGAAGAAGTTGCCCAGCATCAGATCGCTGAACCAGTCGGCGGCGAGGTCCGACAGGCAGTCGAAGACGTAGAACGCGCCGCGGCCCGTCGCGCCGATGACGCGGTGGATGGCCGCGGTGAAGCTCTCGAAGCCGACCGAGGGGGAGAGGCGCTCGACCTGCACCCCGGGACCGTCCTCGACGAGCGGAGCGTGGCGCGCGAAGCGGAAGTAGACCAGCCGCCGCTGCTCGCTTTTCGCGCGCTCGACGTAGGGGCGCACGAGGCGGGCGTAGTCCTCGATCGCGTCCACCTGCCAGACGACGTTGTCTCCGCTCCGGATCTCGCCGACGACGCGATCCAGCGAGGGAATTCCGGTACCTGGCGGTGGGAGGTCCATGGGCGGCGGAATGGTGTCAGGGGTGGCCGGCCGTGTCGAACGAAACGGACGTTCACGGCCGTGCGCCCGCCCGACGGGTGCTGGTGGATTGTGATCGTGCCGCATGATCGGGCAGACTGCCCGGCTTCCACTGGGGGCAAGGGATCGCGCCCACAACCCAAGGAGCAGCAGATGCCGAAGATGGATGAGCGGTTGGAGTCGATTTACCAGGACGTCCTGAAGCGCAACTCCGGCGAGGTCGAGTTCCACCAGGCGGTCCGCGAGGTGCTGGAGACGCTCGGACCGGTCCTCGCGAAGTACCCCGAGTTCCGTGAGCGGAAGATCATCGAGCGCATCTGCGAGCCGGAGCGCCAGATCATCTTCCGCGTGCCGTGGCAGGACGACCGCGGCGAGGTCCACGTCAACCGTGGCTTCCGCGTCCAGTACAACAGCGCTCTCGGCCCGTACAAGGGCGGCCTGCGCTTCCACCCCTCCGTCTACCTGGGGATCATCAAGTTCCTCGGGTTCGAGCAGATCTTCAAGAACGCCCTCACCGGCCTGCCCATCGGCGGCGGCAAGGGCGGCTCCGACTTCGACCCGAAGGGCAAGTCGGACAACGAGATCATGCGCTTCTGCCAGAGCTTCATGACCGAGCTGTGGCGGTACATCGGCGACACGACCGACGTGCCGGCCGGCGACATCGGCGTGGGCGGCCGCGAGATCGGCTACATGTACGGCCAGTTCAAGCGGCTCACCTCGCGCTACGAGGCGGGCGTCCTCACGGGGAAGGGGCTCGACTACGGCGGCTCGCTGGTGCGCACCGAGGCGACCGGCTACGGCGCCACCTTCTTCGTCCAGGAGATGCTGAAGGTCCGCGGCGACGGGTTCGAGGGCAAGAAGTGCGTCGTCTCCGGCTCGGGCAACGTCGCGATCTACACGATCGAGAAGATCGCCCAGCTCGGCGGCCGCGTCGTCGCCTGCTCCGACTCGAACGGCTACATCTACGACGAGAAGGGCATCGACCTCGACCTCGTGAAGCAGCTCAAGGAGGTCGAGCGGCGCCGCATCAAGGACTACGTCGAGACCCGCAAGTCGGCGCGCTACGTGGACGGCGGCAACATCTGGGAGGTCCCGTGCGAGGTCGCCATGCCGTCGGCGACGCAGAACGAGATCAACGGCAAGGACGCCGCGCTGCTCGTGAAGAACGGCTGCATCGCGGTCGGCGAGGGAGCGAACATGCCCACCACGCCCGAGGGCATCAAGGTCTTCCTCGACGCGAAGATCGCGTACGGCCCCGGCAAGGCGGCCAACGCCGGCGGCGTCGCCACCAGCGCGCTCGAGATGCAGCAGAACGCGTGCCGCGACAGCTGGACGTTCGAGTACACCGAGAAGCGGCTCGCCAACATCATGAAGAACATCCACCAGAACTGCTGGGAGACCGCCGAGGAGTTCGGCGCCAAGGGCAACTACGTCGTCGGCGCGAACATCGCGGGCTTCATCAAGGTGGCGAAGGCCATGGTCGCGCACGGCCTCATCTAGCGATCACCCGAAGGTCGTATCCGGGCCCGCGGCGGCCGCCCCCCGCGGGG
>JAEWBL010000319.1 GCA_023391175.1 Pseudomonadota bacterium | reverse complement strand
GCAGCGTCGGCGGACGCCTTCCATCGCTTTTCAGGTCGCGTCGCCGGGCAACAATAACCAGAGGATCTTCACCATGGCTCCCCTTCTCGAAATCAAGGACCTCCATGCCGAGATCG
The DNA here is from genome assembly GCA_023391175.1 of Pseudomonadota bacterium. Taxonomy (GTDB): domain Bacteria; phylum Pseudomonadota; class Alphaproteobacteria; order Rhizobiales; family Xanthobacteraceae; genus Xanthobacter. The sequence goes on along the minus strand of JAEWBL010000319.1, from coordinate 3,509 downwards.
CTGGGGGGCGCAAGATCATCAACGGGATGAACCTCACCATCAATCCCGGTGAGGTTCACGCCATCATGGGGCCGAACGGCGCCGGCAAGTCCACCCTCTCCTATGTTCTCTCCGGCAAGCCGGGCTACGAGATCACCGGCGGCGAGGTCATCTTCCGGGGCGTGAACCTGCTCGATCTGTCGCCCGATGAGCGCGCTGCGCAGGGCCTGTTCCTCTGCTTCCAGTATCCGCTGGAAATCCCCGGCGTCTCCAACATGGCGTTCCTGCACACGGCGGTGAACAGCCAGCGCAAGAAGCGCGGCGAGGTGGAGCTGACCTCCCCCGAGCTGGTGCGCAAGGTGCGCGAGCTGGGCAAGCAGCTCGGCATCGACACCGAGATGCTGAAGCGCCCGGTGAATGTCGGCTTCTCCGGTGGCGAGAAGAAGCGCAACGAGACCCTCCAGATGATGCTGCTGGAGCCCTATTTCTGCGTGCTGGACGAGGCGGATTCCGGCCTCGACATCGACGCGCTCAAGGTGGTCTCCAACGGGGTGAACGCCCTGCGCTCGCCCGAGCGCTCCATGCTGGTGATCACCCACTATCAGCGCCTGCTCGACTATATCGTGCCGGACGTGGTGCATGTGTTCAACGCAGGCCGCATCGTCCATACCGGGGGCAAGGAACTGGCGCTGGAGCTCGAGGCCACCGGCTACGCCCAGTACCAGAGCGAGGCGGCGTGATGGCCACGGCAGCCCCGGCAATCATCCGTCCCATGAAGACCGGCGCCGAACTGGCGCTGGCCGAGACCTTCGCCGCCGTGCGCGCCAGCCTGCCGGGCGGCCCAGAAGTCGCAGCCCAGCGGACCGCGGCTTTCGACACCTTCGCGGATGCCGGCCTACCGCACCGCCGGGTGGAAAGCTGGAAATATACCGACCTGCGCGCGCTGATGCGCGATGCGAAGCCTCTGGCGCCGCTGCCGGACGCGGATGCCAAGGCGAAGGCGGTGGCTGCAGGCAGCCTGTTCTCCACGCTCGGCTTCCGCCGTCTCGTGGTGGTGAACGGCGCCTTCGTGCCGGAGCTGTCCGACCTCGCAGATCTGGAGGCCGGCCTCGCCATCACCTCCATGGCCGATGCTCTGGCCGATCCTGCGGGCCTTCCGGCGATCCATCTCGGCCGCACCGTCGCCTCGTCGGATGCCGTCCTCGCCCTCAACACCGCGCTCATGGGCGACGGCGTGGTGGTGCACGTGACCGCCGGCGCGTCGATCCCGCGGCCGGTGGAGCTGGTGTTCGTGACCACGGCGGAGACGCCGGTCGCCACCTTCACCCGCTCGCTCGTGGTGGTGGAAGATGGCGCCAGCCTCACCCTGGTGGAGAGCCACGAGGGGCCTGCGGGCGTCGCCTATCAGGTCAATACGGCGCTGGAGCTGGTGGTGGGCGCTGGCGCGTCCTTCGAGCGCATCAAGGTGACGACCGAGGGCAGCGACGCCGTGCATCTCGCCACGATGCTGGCGAAGGTGGAGGCCGACGCGACCTTCTCCAACACCTTCTTCACCACCGGCGGCGCCGTGGTGCGCAACCAGCTCCTCGTGCATCTCGCGGGCGAGAACGTGAAGGCGCACATGGGCGGCGTGAGCCTGCTCGCGGGCAAGCAGCACGCCGACACGATGCTCTCCGTCGATCATGCGGCGCTGGCCGGTGAGAGCCGCGAATCCTTCCGCGCGGTGCTGGACGGCGCCTCGCAGGACATCTTCCAGGGCAAGATCGCGGTGCGCAAGGCGGCCCAGAAGACCGATGCGCGCATGCTCAGCCGCGCGCTGCTGCTGACCGAGACGGCGGAATCCTGCAACAAGCCCGAGCTGGAGATCTTCGCCGACGACGTGCAGTGCGGCCACGGCTGCACCACCGGCACGCTCGACCAGCAGATCAAGTTCTACCTCATGGCCCGCGGCATTCCCGCCAAGGAGGCTGAGGCGCTCCTCATCCAGGCCTTCGTCGGCGAGGTGATCGACGCCATCGGCGAGGAGGGCATCCGCACCGCCCTCGCCGAGGCGACGCGCGCCTGGCTGCTGGGACGGGAGTGAAACATGACCGCCCTTCACCCCGCGGTCTCGAACGGCTCCTACGATGTGATGCGCGTGCGCGAGGATTTTCCGATCCTCGACCTCAAGGTCAACGGCAAGCCGCTGGTCTATCTCGACAACGGCGCCTCGGCCCAGAAGCCGAAGGCGGTGCTCGACCGCATCCAGCAGGTCTACACCTCCGAATACGCCAACGTGCATCGCGGCTTGCACTATCTCGCCAATGCCGCGACCGAAGCCTACGAGGGCGGCCGTCACGCGGTGCAGCGCTTCCTCAATGCCGCGCGGCCGGAAGAGATCATCTTCACCCGCAGCGCGACGGAGGCGATCAACCTCGTCGCCGCCACCTTCGGCAAGGCGCGCATCAAGGAGGGTGACGAAATCGTCCTCTCCATCATGGAGCACCACGCCAACATCGTGCCGTGGCACTTCCTGCGCGAGAACCAGGGCGCGGTGCTGAAGTGGGCGCCGGTGGACGACGAGGGCAACTTCCTCCTCGACGAATTCGAGAAGCTGCTCACGGACCGCACCAAGCTCGTCGCCATCACCCAGATGTCGAACGTGCTCGGCACCACCGTGCCGGTGAAAGAGGTGGTGAAGATCGCCCACGCGCGCGGCATCCCCGTGCTGGTGGACGGCTCGCAGGGCGCGGTCCATCTCGACGTGGATGTGCAGGACATCGACTGCGACTTCTACATCATCACCGGCCACAAGCTGTATGGCCCCACGGGCATCGGCGCGCTCTACGGCAAGTATGAGCACCTTGAGGCCATGCCGCCCTTCAACGGCGGCGGTGAGATGATCCGGGTGGTCCGACAGGATTCGGTCACCTACGGCGACCCGCCCCACCGGTTCGAGGCGGGCACGCCGGCCATCGTCCAGGCCGCGGGTCTCGGTGCCGCGCTGGACTATATCCAGTCCATCGGCAAGGCGCGCATCCGCGCCCATGAGAATGAGTTGTGCCGCTATGCGCAGGAGCGGCTCGGCGAGCTGAACTCGGTTCGCATCATCGGCACGGCCAAGGAGAAGGGCGCCATCATCTCGTTCGAGATCGCCGGTGCCCATGCCCATGACTTTGCGACGCTGATCGACAATGACGGCATCGCCGTCCGCGCGGGTACCCACTGCGCCATGCCGCTGCTGGAGCGGTTCGGCGTCGCCGCCACCTGCCGCGCCTCGTTCGGCCTCTACAATACCCGCGAGGAAGTGGACCGCTTCGTCGCGGCGCTGAGCAAGGCGCAGGAGCTGATCGGCTGACGCCGGCGCCGAAACCTCTGTTTGATGGACAGCAACGGGCCGGCATCGCCGGCCCGTTTTGCGTCGGCTGTGCCCCTCGAAGGGGAAGGTCGAAAACGCGACAGGTCGGCGGGACCAGCCATTGTCGGGTTTCGACAGGCCCGATCGCCGGCTCGGGAGTGTCCTGTTTCAAACAGCCCTAAACTGGCGTGTC
>JAEWBL010000468.1 GCA_023391175.1 Pseudomonadota bacterium | reverse complement strand
CCTTCAGGCTCTCCTCGCGGATAAGCGCGCCGAGGTCAGCCCGAAGCTGCACGAATTCCGGGGTCAGCTGGAGGGTGGCATCGCGCGGACGCGGCAGGGGGACGGTCACCTCGGCCTTGATGGTCCCGGGGCGGGCGGTCATCACGTAGATGCGGTCGGAAAGGAAGATCGCTTCGTCGATGTCGTGGGTCACGAACAGGACGGAGATGCCCAGCCGCTGCCAGAGGTTGGTGAGGATCTGCTGCATGATGACCCGCGTCTGCGCATCGAGCGCACCGAACGGCTCGTCCAGCAACAATACCTTCGGCCCGGTGGCGAGCGCCCGGACGATGCCCACGCGCTGCTTCATGCCGCCGGAGAGGCGGTCTGGATAGTGGTCCTCGAAGGCGGACAGGCCGGCGAGGCCAAGCAGCGTGCGCGCGGCAACCGCCCGCTCGGACTTGCCCATGCCGCGCATCTTGAGGCCGAATTCCACGTTCTCCCGCACCGTCTTCCAGGGAAAGAGCGAATATTGCTGGAAGACCATGCCGCGATCGGCGGAGGGCCCCTTCACCGGCTCGCCATCCACCGTGACCGTGCCGGAGGTGGGCTTGAGGAAGCCCGCCACCGCATTGAGGAACGTGGACTTGCCGCAGCCCGACGGCCCGATGATGGAAACGAACTCGCCGGGATTCACCACGAGGTCCGCATCGCGCACCGCGATGACGGCGCCATCGATGGTGTCGTAGGCGAGGTTGAAGTCGGAGACTTCGATGAGGCCGGTCCTCGCCGGCGCGGTCGCGGGGATCGCCATGATGGCCTCACTTGGCGCGCGACCAGGGCGTCACAGCCCGGCCCGCGATGCGGATGAGAAACGAGGAGCCGAGCCCGAGCACGCCGATGGTAATCATGCCCAATGCGATGTCCGGATACTGCACCAGCGAGTAGGCCTCCCAGGTGAAATAGCCGATGCCGAACTGGCCGGAGATCATCTCCGCCGCGATCAGCGAGACCCAGGCGACGCCCATGCCGACCGTGAGGCCGGTGAACACCTGCGGCAGCACGGCGGGGAAATAGACTTCGCGGAACGTCGCCCGCTCGGTGGCACCAAGGCAGCGGGCGGCGCGCACCAGCACCTCGTCCACATTCGCCATGCCGTGCAGGGTGTTGATGAGGATGGGGAAGAACGAACCGAGGAAGGTGATGAAGACGATGCTTTCCTCGTTGGTCGGCCACAGCATGATGGACATGGGCACCCAGGCGATGGCCGGGATGGGCCGCAGCACTTCCGAGACGGGAAAGACAAACTCCTTCAAGAGCTGAAAGCGCCCCATCAGCAGGCCCAGCGGCACCGCCACCACGGCGGCGAGCGCGAAGCCGATGAAGATGCGCCGGCAGGAAATGTAGATGTGATTGAGGAAGGCGCCCGTGGAGAACGCCGTACGCGCGCTCTCCAGCACCTGCTCGGGCGAGGGCACGTTGATGAAGCGCACGTAGAAGGTCATGCGGTTCACCGTCACCACATGCCAGGCGAGGATGAACAGGCCGATGGCCAGCGCCCCGAGCAGCGTGGCGCGGATGGTGCCCGCGTTGAGCTTCAGCCAGCGCCGCGCCCGCCCCGCGAAGGAACGGTCGGGCGCCGGCATCGCCGCCACCGCGTCCCGCTCCGGCCGCAGCACGATGTGTCCCGGGACGGTCGGCCGGGCCGCCACTCCGTCGGCGAGATGGAGCGGCGATGCGACGGGCGCAGACTTTACGGCGGCTTTCATAGCGATGCTGTTCATGGCGCTCACCCGCGGGCCGCGGACGCGGCTTTCAGCGCATCGGGGAAGGGCAGCACCTTGCCGCCGCCCTTGGCCGCGGCCGCCTCGGCATCGGCCTTCAGCATGAAGGGCTCGATCTGCGTCTTTCCGTCCTTGGTGGAGACGGCATAGAAGGCGTCGGTGGCGAACAGCTTGATGCCGCGGGCGGTGTCGAACAGATAGGTCATGTTGATCTTCTTGCCGGCCGCGTTCAGCTCGGCCAGCGCGCCAAGGGTGCAGGCGGCGCTGGAATAGGGCTTGATGCCTTCGCCCTCCACCCAGATCTCGCCGGCCTTGCGCGGCTCGGAGATCTTGACCTTGCAGAAAGTGTCATCGCCGGCGACCTCGTAATTGGAGAGGCTCTTCAGCTGCGTCTCGTAATCGAGGCCGAGTTCCTTGTAGGCCTGGCGGACATAGCTGTCGTTCACCCAGGCCTTGACGTCGAATTCCTTCATGCGGCCGAGCTTCTGCAGCACCGCGGCGTCCTGCGCGGCGTCCTCCACCAGTTGGGGCTTGATGGTGGGGTCCATGGTCATGATGCCACCCGGGCCGAGGAAGATGTAGACCACTTCCTTGTCGATGCCCGTCCACTTGGCGATCTTCTCGGCGGCTTCCTTCGGGTCCTTGCGGACCCAGTCATTGGCCTCGATGACCGCCTTGATGTAGCCGACCACGACCTCGGGATACTTCTCGGCGAAGTCCGTGCGCACCACGACGCCGTGCCAGGTGGGGGCGTTGGTCTCCAC
>JAEWBL010000444.1 GCA_023391175.1 Pseudomonadota bacterium | reverse complement strand
GATGCACTGTGTCCCTCTCTATCCATCCCAATCGGCCTGTTGCGCGCAGGCGCGCCCGTACGTGCGAGAAAAGGTAGGGCAGGTGGGGCAAGTAGGGCGCGACCTTATAAATCAATGCGTTATCGCGACCCACCTCGCGCCCGCGCCCCACCTCAAGGTAGGGCGCGGGACTATTCAATGTCGTCGGGATACTCCGGGGCGGGCGCGGCATCGTCCGCCTCCCAATCCATCTCCTGCCCCATCTCGCGCCCGAAGGCGGCGCGGCAGGCATCGAGTGATGGCAGCAGGTAGCACCACACGCGCTTCATCTGCGCCGGCGAATACTCGATCATCCGCTTTGCCCGCTTCAGGCCCGGAAGCATCTTGGTCAGCTTGATGCCGAACCCGGTCGGATCACTCTTGCGCCGCACGCCGAGCTTGTCCGACCACGCAACGTAGTCATCGAAGAGCGTGGCACAGGGCAGCGCCTCGACCCACCGTTCTGCCCCCGCCGTCGCAGCGCCGGCCTGGAGCCGGTCGAGGAGCCAGCCCTCCACCGTATCCAGCGAGCGCATCTTCTGTTCCAGTAGTGCCTTCGTTCGCGGGATCTTGCGCAGGTCAACCGTTGACAGGTCAAAGGCGAGGAGATCGCGCAGCAAGGCTTCCCGCCCGCCCGCATCAAGCTCTTGATCCATTTCTCGGAAGTATTCGATGTTCTGCGCGCAACGCGGGTTGATATCCAGAACACAGAAGCGGCGCTCATCCTTGCCCGCCGGGATCACCCAGTCCTCATTCGAAGTCATGATCAGCCGCACATAGTTCATGATCCGGATGGGATCGATCCCCTTTGCTTCGATCATCTGGAATTTCGAGGTGACAAGGCCCTTCAGCCGCCCCTCAGCGGCCTTGTCGCCCGCCCACACGGCCTCTTCGGCCTGCAGGAGGAGGCAGGTCGCCATGTGCGCATTGAACTGTCCCACCACGTAGCGGGGATCATCCACGGCGAAGTAATGGGAGGAGGCGAGCGAACCCATGACCTCCCCCACCTTGGTCTTTCCCGTGCCCATTTTCCCGCGCATGACGATCGCGGTCCCGATCCTCTCGCGGGGCCGCTGCACTAGGTGCGCGAACCACGCCCACACCCACTGAAAGAGCTGTGGGTCGCCCTCGCACACATTGTTCAGCAGATGATCGCGGAAGATCGCATAAGAGCCCTTCTTTCCCGGCTTCACGGAAAAGCCACGCCACAGGTTCAGATAGCCGGGCGTGCTCTTGGCGCCATCTGGGTTCGGAAAGAACTCGATCCCCCTATACTGGCGCCGCTTGGGATGGTTAAACCACCTTTTGGCATGCGTCATCCCCTTCACCTTGCCATCGGGGGAGACTGTTTCTGTATAGGTGTTGGCGAGCCACTGGTGAAACGCCTCGATCGTCAGGATGCGCAGCCGTTCGTCTATGGGCGCTATGGCTTGTTCCTGCACCATGACGGCGCGCGAGCCCATCAGCACGAGGCTCCACTCCGCATTCAGATCATCAATGTCGAAGCCACAGTCGCGCGCCTGCCGCACCTCGCCGCCCACGGCTTCCGGGCCTTCGTCTTGGTCCGCGCCCTCGGCGGCAGCGCCCAAAGCCGCAGCGTCCAGCTCGGCCTTGTTCGCCGGTGGCGTCCAGTCTTCCTCATCGGGGCCGGGGTCAAGCTCGCCATAAGGCACAGGCACAGCCCCATCCGGGAGGAGCGGCTCCGGCGCGCGGGTGCCGCCGAAGGAGCGCCGCCGCTCCTCGGCCTCGCGCGCGACCTCATCGAGGCGGGCGATCACGTCCGCCGGGTCGGCCGCGCCGGTGTCGAGGCCGCGCCGGATATCCCGTGACACCCGGCTGCGGCCGTCCTCACGCATCAGCCCGTTGGCGTCGGCCCCATCCTCCAGCGCGGCGAGCGCCTCGCGTTCGGAGATCGCGCCGGCGGCGACGAAGCGCCCCAGCTGGCAGGCGGCCGTAAACAGCGCCGTGCCGCGCGTCCCCTGCGGCGCGCGGCCGAGATACGCCGCGATCCGATCGAGGGCGGCGCGGGCATAGCGGCGCTTCGCCTCCTCGCCCGGCCTGTCGGAGGCGAGCACCCGCGCCGGCCCGCTCTCGCGCGGGGTCAGGGCCGGACCATCATGGTCATGACGATGCAGCTTGCGATCCGCGATCAGCTTCAGGAGCGCAGGCGGCACCTCCGGCGCCGTCTCCGGATCGAAGGGCTCGCCCTCCCAGCGATAGGCGTTGCCGTTCGCGAGCACGCTCGGCGGCAGGATTACATAGCCGCCGTCACAGCGGATATCGATGTTCTTCAGCCCCGGCGGATCATTGGGGAAATGCACGCCCTCCGGCCGGCGGAACCACAGGTGCCGCCCGCCGGACTGCGTAATGGTGCGAGGGCCGGCCGGCAGCGGGACGCCGAGCGCCTCGGCGAGGCGCGCTTCCACGGCCTCGATGCTCTCGCCCTTCGGATCGAGATCCACGACATAGCCGCCAGCCCAGCCAGGAGCCATGCCGATCAGGGCGTTGGGCCACCTCGCCCACCACGCACGGATCTGCGCTTCGTCCGTAGTGGCCTTCAAAGGCCAGCCGGTGCCTTCGATCGGCTTGCCGTCCGGACCCTTGTCCGCCACCACCAGAGGCCGCTTAGAGCGCGGCTTCTCGGCGTGAGGGTCGCACGGGAAAATCCGCCAGCCGAGCACAAGCGCATAGTACAGCGCGACTTCGAGCATGGTCACTCGGCCGCCTCCTGAAGAGCCGCAGGCGCCCACTGCATCGCCATGGCGCGCGCCACGCCGGCATAGGTCCGCGAGCGGTTCTTCCAGCGATCAGGCCCCGGCGACGCCCGGTGCACCTGTGACCACGCCTTGTGCTCCGCTGTTCCGCTGGCAGGCGGCACCAGCCTGTCCGTCGCCACCAGAGGCGAGAGGCCGCGAAGGTAGAGGCAGGTTGCCTTGAATGCCGGCTCGCCGAACCACCACGGTTGCACCGTCTGTGGCTTGATCCAGCCCCGGACGCGCTTGCGCGCATGGCTGTGCATGATCGGGTTCTCGACGCAGACGCGAGGGATCGGCGCGTTGAGGCAATCGGAGAAGAACGAAGCAGCCGCATCGAGGTCGGCCCACATTTCCTCTTTCGTGCGCCCCGGCGGCGGAACGTGCAGCCACCTCACGCCGCTGTTGCACAACCGGGTGCACGGAGGGTGCATGACAGCAAGGAGATCCCACCCATCACGCAAATGGTCGCGCAGATCGCCGATGATGTGGCGGTTGCTCCCGTCCTCTGACGGGAGGAGATCGACGGACCAGACATCATGTCCGTTCGCGGCAAAGGCCCGGCGAACGACGCCGGAAGTCTCGCAGCCCACAAGGATGTTCACGCCGCCACCCGCCCAAGAAAGCGCACGCGCGCCAGCGTCACGACCTCGATCCGGTCCAGCGTCAGAGGCAGGCGCACGCCGCCCTCTGCCAGCACCAATGGCCGGAACGGATGTAGCGTCCGCACAGGCCATTCCATCCGCTCGATTGGCGGCAACGGCCGCGTGCCATAGCAGGGCGCCCGGCGCATCAGCCTTCTCCCCGCTCTAGATCGGCCAAGGCCCGATCTAGGGTGGCAAGCTCGGCGATCGCGTGCTGGACACGCTCGCGCAGGGCGAGAGCACGCATCTCGACCTTTGACACCTCGCCATCGTCCTCCAGCGCCTCCCCCAGGCGCTGCACGACGCTGCCGACA
>JAEWBL010000433.1 GCA_023391175.1 Pseudomonadota bacterium | reverse complement strand
CTGGGGGAGCGCTTGCCCGTCCACCATGTCGGCCGCTGCCACCAGCGCGGTCACGTCCGCACTGGTGGCGAGGCGGGCCAGCAAGGCCTTCTGCAATGCGAGGTCCGGGCTCATCAGGTCGCCGAGGCGTGGGTGACGACAACGTTGGAGTTGATCTCCAGCGTGGAGTTCAGCTTGAGCACGCCGTTGGCGTCATCGAGCTGCTCGGACGCGCTCATCACCAGGGCGGTGAACATGCGCGTGGAGTTCTTCGGCGAGGCGCCGGAGGCCGGCTTGTCGTTAAACTCCACCTTGAACGCATAGGAGCCCTTGGCCTTCGCCGCAGTCCGCAGCGCGAGCTGGCCCGCATCGGCATAGTCGGAGCCCATAACCACCTCCATCGAGCCGGCATTGGCGACGCCCTTGCGCTTCAGCGTGCGACCGAGGCCGATGGCGTTGAAGGATGCGACTTCGTTGGTGTCGCCCAAGGCGCCGAGGCTTTCCACGGGCGTGATCTCGGTCCACGTCTGCGACGTGAAATCGGATGCAGCGAGGTCCGCGCCGTTGGACGGCTCAAGGGCCGTCCCGATATAGAACTTCGAACCGTTGACACCGAAGATGCTCATTGCTCTACCTCACTGCCGGTTTGCCTGCGCTGCGACGCCGAACACAGCGTCGAAAGCTTCAGGGGTGATGTCCGCGACAGGCTTCTTCTTTGACTTCCCGAAGATGGCCTGAAGCATGTCCATGCGGCCTTCGAAGGCCGCTTCGATTTGCGGGATGGGCGCAGCCAGCGCAGCCGCGGGCGTCCATCCCAGCCAGCCCGTGGCCGCCTTGAAGAGCCAGGCGTGATAGTCAGCCAGGCTCACGCGGCGAAAGGGCTGCCGGGCTTCTCCTCCCCGTCGCCGTCCGCACGGATCGGCCTGCCGCCGTTGGCGAGCAGGATGACGTAGCGGATGAGGAGCGGGGCGAGATCGAGGAGGCCCGCGTCGTAAACCTCCTCCTCGCTCATCTCCCGATCTTCGGCAGTGCGGCCAAGGCCGCAATGAACCACGTCCGCGCTCGCGGCGAGGTCATAGGCTTCGAGCTTGGCGAGCAGCGCGCCAAAGCTCTGATGGCGGCGGTTCAGTTCGCAGGCCGCGCCGAGGGACGGCACCAGCGTGAACGTGCTGCCCCGGAGGGGAATATCGACGTGGCCTTCCATCATCGGTGTCATGCTTGCGTCCTCGTGCTTCTCACGGCCTTCCCCACCGCCCGCTTGATGCGGTTGGCGAGCTTCTTCCTGTTCAGCCGCACGGCGGGCCAGAAGAAGGGCTGTGCCGGCGCCTTCGCGGTGCCGTACTCCACCAGGTGCGGATAGCGGACGGCGGAGTTTCCGGCCGTCACCACCACTGCATTCTCTGGCACCACCTGTTCGCCACCGGGCTGGGAATAGGGTGGCGTCGTCTGCCCGGCCGGCGTGACCGTGATGCTCTCGATCAGGGCACCCGTGTCGCGGGAGCTTTGGGCGAGCTGCCGCATGTCCTTCGCCAGATCTTCGCCGGCCTTCTTCAGCGCCGGAAGCACCGCCTCCTTGGCCGCCTTGGGGATGGCTTTCAGGCGCCGGTTGAGGCTGGCGAGGCCGTTGCCGGACCTCATCCGAAGGCCCACTTCCGGTAGGGGCCGATGAGGTCGAAGAAGCCGAGCGGCAGTTCGTCCGCAGCGCCGGAGAAGGTGCTGGCCTCGCGGTTCTCGTAGAGGTGCCCCACATGCATCTTGATCGCCTGCACAACGGCCGGCGGCACGGTGCCCTCGAAATCATCGAGTGGGCCGCACCAGCTTTCGACATAGTTGCGCGAGACCTCGATCATCGAAGTCAGAAGCTCATCATCGGTGTCGGTCGAGATGTTGAGGTGAGACTTCACCGCGAGCACTGTCAAAATCGAGGATGTGGATGTTTCGCTCATTGGGAAATCCGGTAATTGTATCCATGCCCCGAGCTGCTCCAATGCAGCTCGACGGCGTACAGAACGCCCTTCTCGTAGCTGGTGTATGATTTTGAGCTGCCAACCTGAATTACAGTAATGCTTTCGTCTACGACAACTGTCCAGTTCTGGCCGTTGTCGAAGGAGCGGCAGAGATAGAACTGTTCCCCGCCGAAGGGTGTCTGGTCAGTCCAGATGCTCACGTAGAACGGCCGCCCGATAACCGGCTCGAAGGGCTCGCTCATCTGCCCCACCGTGGTCAGGGTGCCGATGACCGGCTCCTTTCCAGAGGGCGCGCCCGGAACTCCAACAGACGTCAACATGATTTCACCTCAGAGCTGTTGTTCGGGCCGGCCTCTGGCTTCGGCGCTTTGCTTCCACCGGTTGTGACAAGACTGGCAGAGCGGCTGCCAATTCGAGCGGGACCAGAAGAGCCGCTTGTCGCCACGGTGCGGGACGATGTGATCCACCACCGTCGCCTGCGCCGGGCACCTCCGGCATTTGGGGTTCGCCTTCAGGAACGCCTTGCGCTCCACATCCCATTTCGAATCGTACCCGCGCTCCCGCGCCGAAGGGCGCCGCGCGTCGGCCTCGGCCTTCCGCTTCTGCTCGCAGGAGCAGCGCAGGCCTTGCTCAATGCGTTTGCCGCAACCGCAGATGCGCGGGGCGCGAACGGGCATGTTTCAAGATCCTTGTTGGATGGGGAGAGGTGGCGTTCCGTTCACCTCTCCCCGTTGAGCCCTTGGCAGCTAGTCGGAACCGCCGGTACTCGCGACCTCGCCCTCCTTGACCACACGTGCCAGATGGAGGAGGGCTTCCCGTTATTGGACGGGCCGCCACGCGCCCTCAGAAGAAGGCGCCCTAGGAGGTCGGCCGGGCGCTGGCGTGGCCGAGCACCGCGACGGCCGAGAGCGGCGCACTGCCGCTGTTGCCGGTCGGCGTGATGGTGAGCCGCGTGTAGCGCTTGTGGCCGATGTAGCCGAGCTTCCGCACCGCGCCATCATCGGCATAGGTGAAGCTCGCCAGCGCCTCGGTGCCGATCATGTCGGCATCGGCGACGGCGGTGAAGCCGGAGCCGGAGGCGTCGCTCTCCTCGAGGAGCGCGGCGAAGGTGGCGTCGGCATCCGCTAGGGTGCCGGTGGCGATCACGTAGGTGAGGCTGTCAAAGCCGCGCCGGTCGATCACGCCTCCCACTGCGGCGGTGTTGTCCGCCACCACCGCAGGCGCGATGACGGCGCGGATGGCGATGTTCGATGCAAGATCACGCATTTTGACCGTCCATTTCAGATGTTAACGGCAGCGACCTTGTCGCCGTTGGAAACCGCGAAGTCGGAGACCTGACCGGCCGAGACACGCACGCCCGGTGCTGCAGCTCCGCTGGCGGGAACTTGGGCGACGGGAGAGGGGCCAATGACCACCCAAACGTCTACCTCTGCCCAGATCGAAACGAAGCCATACCCCTTACGGGCCATGCTCGAAGTCGTGGTGGAGACCGAGGCGCCGCCGCTCGAAAGGACTTCGGTGACGATCGTGCCAGCCATCAGAACCGGCATCGAAGCTCCCTCCACAGAACGGTTCCCGGCTTCGCAGAAGGAGACTTCAACGCGCGCCATCACGGCACCATCTTCAGCTTGCGGAGCGCGCGGGGCTGCACCACGCCCGCACCGACGCGGCGGGTGGCATGGATGCGGGTCACGCCATCCGTCGCCCGGATGTAGGGATTGACCAGAATGGAGAGCGCGAGGCGATCGACGATGCGATAGCCGGTGGCGAAGTCGCCGAACACGATGGGGTGCTCGCCGCTCGCCACGTCCGGCATGTCCACCGCCTCCACCACCGGACGGCCGAGGATGGTCTCGGGCACGTCCGCAGCGTAGGACGGCTGCCACAGGTAATTGCCCTGCCCATCCTTCAGCTTGCGGATGGTGGCGAGGGTGCTCCCGTTCATGAGCCAGGTGCCGCGCTGCCGGTAGGCCGCCGGGAGCTTGTGGATCAGGTCGATAAGCGCATCGGCCGCAAGGGCGGTCGCGTGGCCGTTGGCGGTGTAGCCGATGCCGGGATCGCTCAGGAGGCCCATGGGCTGAAGCACGCCGTCGCCCTTGACGAACGCGAGGCCCTCCTTCTGGCCGAAGTCCTCGGCGAGGGCGAGGTTCACCTCGGCTTCCGCCACACCGGCGCTGTCCGCCAGGAGCTGGTTGGAGATGTCCACATAGGTGTTCATCTCCTTGACGACGATTTCCAGCTGGCCGAAGCCGGGCTCGGAGGCCTCGCTCGTCTGCGTCTCGCCCTTCCATTTGGCATTGGTGATGCCGGTGCGCTTGGGGTACTGCACCGAAGGCGCACCGGTCGTCCGCGTGCCGGCGAGGGCGCGGATCGGCGAGAACTCCACCAGGTCGCGCACGAACTCGGTGCTCATCTCGGCCGGCGCCAAGTAGCCGCCCTGCGGATCGGAGGACACCACCAGTGTCTTGATCTCGTCTGCCGGCGCGGCATTGCCGAGGCGCAGATAGGTGGCGAAGGCCTTGCGCTCGGCGCTGGGCTCATCCTTCCGCTCGCCGCCGGCCGGGCGGTTCATCTTTGCCTCGATCTTGTCGAGGCGCTCGTTAAGCTTGTCGAAGCCCTTCGTCTCCGTCGCCGCATCGCCCTTGGCATCGGGCTTGGCGCCGGCCTCCAGCTTCTCGATGCGGCCGATCACTTCGCCCCTGAAGGTGTCGAGGGCAGCGGTGACGGCGGCGGCGGGATCGTCTTCCTCGCCCTTGCGCTCGATGACGCCCAGCGGCGCCGCAGTGTCCTGAAGCATGTTCACCTCTTGCTGATCGCCGAAGCGGCGCGATGGAGAGCCCCGGCGATGGCAAGCGCCGCCGCGGCGGATTTGGCGCTCGTGACGCGGGCGCCGGGATGCATGGGGATGGTGACGATGGAGCACTCAACCAGGTCGAGGGCCTTGATGGTCCGGCCGCCGCCCTTGCGGGGTTCGGCCTTCTTGGTGACGAAGCCGATGGAGAGGCCTCCGGCTGCACCGGATTTCACCAGCGCGCGCACCTCGCGGGCGCGGGCCACGTCCTCCACCAGGAGCCGGCCCTTGAGCCGGAGGCCGTCCTGCGCCTCGATCGCCTCGGTCCAGACGCCCACGGGGTCGCTCGGATCGTGGCCGAACAGCATGGGCAGGGGCACGCGCGCCGAAGCAAAGGCGCCCTTCTCGATCACATCGCCCACGCGGTCGGGCGTGCCGAAGGGCCACGCCAGCCCCTCGATAGCGCCGGCCTCGTTCACGAGGATCTTGGTTTCAAGGAACAGCCGGTCCATCAGGCGCCCCCATCAGCGGGTCGGCCGCCATCCACCTGCGGCGCTGCAGCGCCGGGCGCTGCCGAGCTGGTGTTCGGATTGTCGAAGCTGTCCCCGCCATCATAGGGCGGCATGCCCTCCCAGGCGCGCACCTCATTCGCGTTGACGATGCCGGAAGCGCGCAGGCTGGAGTACGCGGCGGCGCGCGTGCCGAGGTCGGCGCGGGTCAGGTCGTCTCGCTCGAAATACACCCGGTGCGTGGGGTATTCCTCTGCGCTGAAGAGCGCGAGCCGCAGGGCGCCTTCGAGCGCTCGCAGCCAGGGCTCCAGGGTGTAGACGAGGAACTCCCGCCCCATCTGCTCGCCGTTCGACCACGTGGCCCGCGAGAGGTCGTAAAGCATCTGCGGCGGCACGCGGAAGGCGCGGGCGATCTGGAGAATCTGGAAGGCGGTTAGCTCGATGAACTGGCTATCCACGCTGGAGAGCACCAGCTGGTGATACTCCGCCCCGCCATCAAGGAAGGCCGTCCCCTTGGTCTTGCCGCTCTCCAGCATTGCCGTGAAGGCCGTGGCCGCGTTCACGATCGCCTGCGGCTGCAAGCGATCCTTGAAGGATACCAGGCCGGCGGGGCGGGCGCCGCTGCCGAACAGCCCCGCCGCGTGGCGCTCCAGCTGCATCGAAAGCCCGATGCTCTCCCGCGCCAGCGAGACCGGCGAGCGGCCGAAAGGACCGCGCAGATGGATGATGTTGGCCGTAGGCTCCTCGCGACCGTTGAGGAAGTACCGATAGGCGCCGGTGCCGTCTTCGTGGCGCTGCGCCGTCAGGCGAGCGGCATCATAGGCAATGACCTCCACCGGCCGCCCGCTCACACGGTTGACCCAGGCGAGGCCGCCCTGATCGCTGACCAGTGCCGCCGCCACGAGGTCGCGGATGAACTCGGCGCCGGGCGTCCAGTCGTTTACTCGGTCCCTCAGGAGGACCGCCACGGGGTGCTCCGGAACCTCGGTCGCCTCGCCGCCCGAGCTGCGGACAACCTTCACGTCGAGCGTGGCAACGGCCTCACTGATCGCGCGCACCGCGCAGCTGACGGCGGGGACGGAGAGGGCGCTTCCGGGGCCGACGCTGACGCCCGCAGCGGTCGGGGTCGCCGCCCCGAAGAGCGCGAGCAAGCCCGCGTCCGGCGCGGCCAGCGACTTGCGCTCAGGCCGGAAGAAGGAGGCGATATGGTGGAGCGGGTTGCGCATCAATCAGTTGATGCCCGATCCGCGCGCCTGTCACCAGAGACCGATTGCGCTCAATTGCGCTCACGCCCAGCCCGCGAAATGGGGGTGAATTCTGCATCAACTAACTGATAATCAAAGAAAAAACCCCATATGGGCCATATCTAGCGCGATGGACCCCCACCGGTCCCAAGCCTGGGTGGTGGAAGATCAAAACCACCCCCGGGGCTCACTTCGGCGCGGCGTCGATAGGCCCAATCGCCAAGGCTTCAACGTCTCGATCCGCTTAACTATGACGAGTTATGATGACTTAATGATGGGTTACAAAGAACTCATCATGGGATTAATTCGTTATAAATCAATGTTCTATCTGGGGAATGATGGGTCATGATGGGATTTTATACACGCATATAGATATTATCGTTCCAGATATAGCTGCAGCCCCTCAACCCCTTATGCATTGCATACGCGGGCGCAAACCCATCATGACCCATCATGGCAACGATAAGTGCATGGAATATCGAGCGATTAGTGCATGATGGGTAGCCCGCAGACCCATCATGAACCCATCATGACCCGTCATTTTCGACAAATCATCGCTCTGCGGAGGGTCCGGAGGGTCTGCGGAGGGTTTCAGATAAACCCTCAGTGGCAAAAAAATGAACAAGATCAATAATATAATTCTCTCTACGGAGGGTACGGAGGGTTTGCTACGTGTATGTATATGTTTTTTGTTGGCGCTTGCCTTGGCCCCTCAACCCCTTCAAACATTGTATATGCGCGCGGAAACCCTCCGTACCCTCCGCGGCGCCGACAACTATCTGTTATCAATGCGTCTTTTGCCACTGAGGGTTTTTTCCAACCCTCCGCAGACCCTCCGTACCCTCCGTAGCAAGAGCACTGCCCAAGCGGGGTTGCGGGGCAGGTTAGCCACGGGCGCGGGACAAAACGTGAAAGTCGCTCAGGTTAGCCAGGCGCAAGCCATTGCCGGATAAGGCAAGTGCGAGTCCACGCTGGAACATCCACACCCAGGCAGCATGAGGCGCCCCGCGTCGGCAATCGGCGCGAGGGAGGCGCGTGAAAAAGCTAATACTTGTCAAAGAGCCGAGAGTGTCCCCCACGTCTCCATAAGTACTTGAAAATACAGACGGAACCGCGCGCCTCTCCTGGGCACCATTTACCCTTCCGGGTAAGTCCCAAAAGCTCCTAAAACCCTTGCAAACACTCAATCGGCCGGCCCAACCGGGTGCGGGGGTGTCCGGTAGTATTCCCGGTGTCGTTGACCATGCGCGTGGCGTGGGGTGGCCGAGGAGCGGTCGCGGGGTGCCTGTTTCCCCAAGCGATGCCTTGCCGGCGCGGGTGATTTCGGCGGACGGCTTCGAGCGCTCCGGCATTGCCTATGTCCAGCTCTGCTCTTCCCCCAGCCCACGCCTCGACTGATGGTCGGAATCGCCGCCGCCCGTCCTGATGCGGCGCGGGCCTCCTGATCCTTCGGCTGCAACAGCTCGCGCTTCAGGCTGCGGTGGATCCCGCCGGTGATGCAGCGAGCCATGATGACAGCGGTGCGACGAGCGCTGCAGCTTTTCGAGGCGTGCCACACCTCCGAGGGGGTTGCGCATCGGCGCGACTTGGCCTGTAGAGGGGGCCGCGGGCGCGATGCGATGCCCGCACAGGGATCTGGAGACCAAGATGGCCGACCTCATCATCATCGCCTATGACTCCGAGGCCAAGGCGGAGGCCGCGCGGCAGGAGCTGCTCAAGCTCCAGAAGGAATATCTCATCGAGCTGGGCGATGCCGTGGTTGCGGTGCGCCAGGAAGACGGCTCCATCAAGCTGCACCAGCTCATCAACACCACCGTCGCGGGCGCAGCTTCCGGCGGCCTGTGGGGCGGGCTCGTCGGCCTTCTCTTCCTCAACCCGCTGCTCGGCATGGCCATCGGTGCCGGCGCCGGCGCGCTCGCCGGCAAGTTCACCGATGTCGGCATCAATGACGACTTCATCAAGCAGGCGAGCTCGGCCCTCGGCCCCAATCAGGCGGCGCTCTGCGTGCTGGTGGGCAAGGTGACGGCCGACAAGGTGGTGGCCGAC
>JAEWBL010000425.1 GCA_023391175.1 Pseudomonadota bacterium | reverse complement strand
GCGGCTGATCTGAGGCAGCCGGATCCATGGATCGGATCAGTGCCCCTCGAAGGCCACCAGCGTGCGCACCGCGACGCCCAGCCCCCGCAGCTTCTCGGCGCCGCCGAGATCCGGCAGATCGACGATGAAGCAGGCGGCCTCGACCACGGCACCGCAGGTCTGAAGCAGCTTCACCGCGCCGGTGGCGGTGCCGCCGGTGGCGATCAGGTCGTCGACCAGCAGCACCCGCTGGCCGGGGACGATGGCATCCACGTGCATCTCGATCTCGTCCTCGCCATATTCGAGGGCGTAGGCCATGCGGACGGTCTGGTGGGGCAGCTTGCCCTTCTTGCGGATGGGCACGAAGCCGGCCGAGAGCTGGTGCGCCACCGCGCCGCCGAGGATGAAGCCGCGGGCCTCGATGCCGGCCACCTTGTCGATCTTCGCACCCGCCCAGGGCTGCACCAGTTCGTCCACCGCCCGGCGGAAGGCGCGGGCGTCTCCCAATAGGGTGGTGATGTCGCGGAACAGGATGCCGGGCTTCGGATAGTTCTCGATCGTACGGATGGACGCGGCGAAATCGGCAGGGGTCATGACAGGCTCCGGTTTGGCGGAGAAGCTAAGGCGCCATCGGTGCGGGGGAAAGCGGCGTGGCGGCTGAAAGCGCGGATGCCGCGCAGTCGTGATCGCCAGGGGCCGGCACGAAAAAGGGCCCCTCTCGGGGCCCTTGATCGTTCGATCAGGAGATCGTGCCGACGCGCGCGGTTCAGTGCGCGACGTTCGACCAGACCTTCTTCTTGGTGAAGTACAGCAGGCCGCCAAGCACGATCAGGAAGATCATGACCTGGAAGCCGATGCGCTTGCGCTGGTCGAGGTGCGGCTCAGCCACCCACATCATGAAGGCCGCCACATCCTGGGAATACTGGTCCACCGTCTGCGGCGAGCCATCGGTGTATTCCACCTGGCCGTCGCTGAGGGGCTTCGGCATGGCGATCTGGTTGCCGGGGAAATACTCGTTGTAGTTCAGGCCCGGCTGCACATGAACGCCGGCCGGCGCCTCTTCGTAGCCGGTGAGCAGCGCGTGGATGTAGTCCACGCCGTGCTCCTGGTACTGAATGAAGGCATCGGTGATGAAGCCCGGGAAACCGACGTGGTAGGAGCGGGCCTTGGCCAGCACCGAGAAGTCCGGCGGCAGGGCGCCGCCGTTCGCGGCGCGGGCGGCGTTGTCGTTCGGGAACGGCGCCGGCCAATGATCGGAGAGGCGCCCGGGACGCTGGAACATGTCGCCGGAGTCGTTCGGTCCGTCGGTGATCTGGTACTCGCTCGCCACCTGCTTGGCCTGCGCCTCGGTGAAGTGCGGGCCGCCCTCCTGGGCGAGGTTGCGGAAGTACAGGTAGTTGGCCGAGTGGCACGCGGCGCAGACTTCCTTGAACACCTTGAAGCCGCGCTGCAGCTGGCCCTGGTCATACATGCCGAACGGGCCGGCGAAGGACCACGACATGCGATGCGGACGCGGCTGGGCGTGGGCATTCTCGGCCTGGGCGCCGGTGGCGCCCAGGGTCATCAGCAGGGCCGCCGCGACGGCACCGAAGAGAGAGCTACGAATGGTCATTGCTGTTCTCTCCGCGCCGATCACTTGGTCTCGGGACCGGCCGCCCCGGCGACCACCACCGCTCCGCCCTTGGACTTCGCGAGCACGGCATCCGCGATGGACGCCGGCACGGGCTTGGGGCGCTCGAACAGGCCGAGCAGCGGCAGGATGACGAGGAAGTGGATGAAATAGTAGGCCGTCAGGATGCGCGAGACGACGAGCGCGCCACCCTCGGCGGGCTGGGAGCCCATATAGCCGAGGAGGACGGCAACCACCGCGAACACCCAGAAGAACTGGCGGAAAAGCGGACGATACTTGGCCGAGCGCACCTTGGAGGTGTCGAGCCAGGGCAGGAACGCCAGCACCGCGATCGCCGCGAACATGGCGAGCACGCCGCCGAGCTTGTCCGGGATGGAGCGCAGGATCGCGTAGAAGGGCAGGAAGTACCATTCAGGCACGATATGCGCCGGCGTGGAGAGCGGGTTGGCCGGGATGTAGTTGTCCGAGTGGCCGAGGTAGTTCGGGATGTAGAAGATGAACCAGGAGAAGAAGATCAGGAACACCACCATCGCGAAGATGTCCTTGATCGTCGCGTAGGGGGTGAAGGGCACCGAGTCCTTCGACACGTTCTTGATGTCCACGCCGTCCGGGTTGTTCTGGCCCACGTGGTGGAGCGCCCAGATGTGGAGACAGACCACGCCGGCGATCATTAACGGCTGGAGATAGTGCAGCGAGAAGAAGCGGTTCAGTGTGGGATCACCCACCGAATATCCGCCCCACAGCCACTCCACGATCGTGGTGCCGACCCAGGGGATGGCCGAGAACAGGTTGGTGATGACTGTCGCGCCCCAGAACGACATCTGGCCCCAGGGGAGCACGTAGCCCATGAATGCTGTCGCCATCATGAGGAGGTAGATGATGACGCCGAGGATCCACAGCACTTCGCGGGGGGCCTTGTAAGACCCGTAGTACATGCCGCGGAAGATGTGGATGTAGACCGCGATGAAGAACATCGAGGCGCCGTTGGCGTGGATGTAGCGGATCAGCCAGCCGTAGTTCACGTCGCGCATGATGTGCTCGACGCGGGCGAACGAGACCGGAGCGTAAGCCACATAGTGCATGGCCAGCACGACGCCGGAGACGATCTGGCAGACGAGCATGAAGCTCAGGATCGCGCCGAAGGTCCACATGTAATTCAGATTCTTCGGCACCGGATAGGCGATGGCCGAGGAATGGATCAGCCCAACGATCGGCAAGCGGCTCTCGAACCACTGCGCGACCTTCCCCTTGGGCTGGTAGGTGGAATGTCCTTCCATGAGTCCAACCTTTTTGAAAGCGGCGACGATGCGCGCGTCAGCCGATCACGATCTTGGTGTCGGTGGTGAAGGCGTAGGGCGGCAATTCGAGATTGAGCGGTGCCGGTCCCTGCCGGATGCGGCCGGAGGTGTCGTACACCGAGCCGTGGCAGGGGCAGAACCAGCCGTTGTACTGGCCCTGGTGGCCGAGCGGCACGCAGCCGAGGTGCGTGCAGATGCCGATCACCACCAGCCACTGGTCCTTGCCGGCCTTCACACGCGCCGAATCGGGCTGCGGATCCTTGAGGTCGGACAGGGGGGTGTCCACGGCCGCCTTGATCTCCGCCGGGGTGCGGTGGGAGATGAAGATCGGCTTGCCGCGCCACTGCACCGTGACGATCTGGCCTTCGGCGATGGGGGAAAGGTCCACCTCGGTGGTGGACAGCGCGAGCACGGACGCGTCGGGCTGAAGCTGGGAGATGAAGGGCCACGCCATGGCGGCGGCACCGACGGCGCCAACGGCGCCGGTTGCGATGTAGAGGAAGTCCCGACGCGTCGTCGTGTCCGACGTCTCCGTATGTGCCACGGCGCAGTCCCCGATAATGTTGTCGTCCCGATGCACGAACCCTAGCCGCCGGCCTCAGAAACCGCCGGCTACAGGCCGCACGCAACAGCGCGGCCGCATGGACATGCGCGCCGCCAATTTCAAGCGCCTCTAATTGCACCCTAGCCCCATCTTGTCCAGATCATGGCGATGCGGCACGCGGTCCTGCACTGCGACAGATCCGTGTCGTTGCGCAACGTCAGGCTGGAGTCCTGACCCGCCAGGGGCATGACCGGGGTGCTCCACGGCCGCGCTTGCGAATTCCGGCGGTCCGGCCACCCGACTTATGGTTAAGATCAAGCATTGCACTACCTTCCTCTGATCGCTAGCTTTGCAGTGCTTTCTTTTGGCGCATTCTGCCTCGTCCCGCCCGCGTCGGCCCCACCCGCCCGGGCCGCGAAAGGGAGTGTGCCGCACGCACAACATCGACCTGGGGGAGATACTCGATGGCAAAACGCGTTCTGGCCTGCCTCGCGGCAGTGGCCGGCATCGGCGCGGCGGGGCCGCCCATGCCCAGACCGTCCCGGTTACGATCGTCAACAACACCGGCATCACCGGCAAGATGTACATCACGGTCTATGGCCAGGACCCGTCCAACGTGACGTCCTATCTTGTCAGCGACGCGACCGGAAAGACCAAGCCGCTGAACACGCAGAACGACACGCCGACCGACTATGGCTTCAATACTGCGTCGACAAGCACATATACGTTCAACGTTCCGCGCCTGAATTCCGGGCGTATCTATATTTCCTTCTGCCAGCCATCCTATCTCACGGTCACCCCGACAGGTGGCGGCACCGGCCCCCTTGCGCCCAATTCGCCGGCGCCCTGGAGCCCGTCGAGCAAGAACCACACTTCGGTCATCGACTTCGCCGAATACACCTGGGGGCCTGACAACAACTTCAACGTCAATACGACGCAGGTGGACTCTCTGGGCATCCCCATGAAGATGGTCCTGCAGAATGCGTCGCAGACGGTGACGGCCGGATTCACGGACTCCAACTCGTCGCAAACGGTCGTCAAGACGCTTGTCGCGACGCCGCCATGGAGCACGCTGCTCATCACGGATGGCAAGGGGCGCCCGACCCAGGTCCTCAGCCCCAATCACGGGATGGAGTCCGGGTACAAATTTCCCACCAATTATTGGGACAGCTACATCAATCTGGTCCTCACCACCTATTCCAAGGCCGGGAAGAGCTTCACCCTGAACAACCAGATCGGGAGCGTCACGACCCCGTACATTGGAACGACCTCCGCCACCACGATCTCGCTGACGCCGAAGGGGAGCACCAATGGTACGACCTTCAACAAGCCGACGTCCAAGGACCTCTGGGGGAATGGCCCTTCCTATAAAAGCGGCGACAAGGGGCCCGTGCCCAGCCTGCAGAGGTGGATGCAGGCGGCGTTCCTCCGCTCGACCTTCATCAACAGCACCAACAGCATCTCCAACTGCTCGGTGAAGCCGTATCAGGGCCTGCCCCAGAACCTCTATTCCCAGACCATCCATTCCGCGTCGATCAACGGCAAGGCCTATACCTTCCCGTATGACGATGTGTGCGAGCAGAGCAGCTACAACTCCGTCCCCGCTCCGACGAAGCTGACGCTCACCCTGTTCCCGCTCAGCTCGACGTGGAACAAGATGACCTGCAGCAACTGACCTTAAGACCCGCTCCGGCGGCGTCCCGCCGGAGCTTCGCCTTGACCCTGCGCATCGCCCTTTATTGCCCGGACATCGCGCAGAACGCCGGTGCGATCCTGCGCACCGGCGCCTGCCTCGGGGCGGAGGTGCATATCATCGAGCCGGCTGGCTTCCCGGTGGGGGATGCCGGGTTTCGCCGGGCGGGGATGGACTATATCGACCAGGTGGTCTGGCGACGGCACGCCTCGTTCGCCGCCTTCGATGAGAGCCGGCGCGCCGAAGGCCGCCGCCTCGTGCTCCTCACCACCGCCGGCGCCGAGCCGCTGTTCGGCTTCTCCTTCCAGAGCGACGACGTGATCCTGTTCGGCCGCGAATCCGCCGGCGTGCCGCCGGACGTGCATGCCGCGTCGGATGCGCGCGTGCGCATTCCCATGCGGCCGGGCGTGCGTTCGCTCAATGTGGCGGTCAGCGCCGGCATCGTCCTCGCCGAAGCCCTGCGGCAGACCGGCGGCCTGCCCGCCTGAGCTTTCTTCCGCCGCAGGGAGGCGATAGAAGCGCCGCCACGACAGAACACCGAAGGCGGAACGCCCATGGAAAATCCCGTGCCCCCCGCTTCCGCCGCCTCCGGGTCCGGCACCGCGGCGCTCGACGCCCGTCGTGCCGAGGCGCGCGCCTGGTTCGAGGACTTGCAGGGCCGCATCATCGCCGCCTTCGAGACGCTGGAAAATGAGGCCGATCCTGCGCTTTACGGCCCCTCCCCCGCCCGCTTCGTCCGCACACCCTGGGCGCGCACCGACCATACCGGAGCGCTGGGCGGCGGCGGCACCATGGCGCTCATGCGCGGGCGTCTGTTCGAGAAGGTGGGGGTGCATACCTCCACGGTGTTCGGCGAGTTCGCCCCCGAGTTCCGCGCCCAGATTCCCGGGGCCGCCGAGGACCCGCGCTTTTGGGCCTCGGGCATCTCGCTCATCGCCCACATGGCGAACCCCCACGTGCCGGCCGTTCACATGAACACGCGCTTCGTCGTCACCACCAAGGCTTGGTTCGGCGGCGGCGCGGACCTGACCCCGGTTCTGTCACGGCGGCGGACGCAGGAAGACGCGGACACCATCGCCTTTCACAAGGCGATGGAAGCGGCCTGCACCGCCCACAAGGTAGCGGACTATCCGCGCTACAAGGCGTGGTGCGACGACTATTTCTTCCTCAAGCATCGCAACGAAATGCGCGGTATCGGCGGCATCTTCTACGACTATCTCGACTCGGCCGCGGCCGGCACCGGCCGCTGGGAGGACGATCTGGCCTTCACCCGCGACGTGGGCCTCGCCTTCCTCGACGTCTATCCCCGCCTCGTGCGCGCCAACATGTCGACGCCGTGGACGCAGGAGGACCGCGAGGAGCAGTTGGTGCGCCGCGGGCGCTATGTGGAATTCAACCTGCTGTACGACCGGGGCACCATCTTCGGCCTCCGGACGGGCGGCAATGTGGATTCGATCCTCTCCTCCATGCCGCCGGTGGTGAAGTGGCCGTGAGCGAGTCCCCAATTTAGGGGATGCAATCTCAGGTTTAATTTGCCAAACTTTCCCGTCAGCTTTGGGGGCGGGCAATGGCGCAGGGTGACAGCGACGAGACGCATCGTTCCGGAAACGAAAAATCCAAGGACAAGAGCGATCCGAAAGATGCTCCGCCGCTCACGGGCTGGCGGAAAGCCCTTTCGGATCTCGATGGACCGCTGACATTTATCAAGAATTTGAGCCTGTTCAGCCTCGTCGCAGTGATCGCAACCGCTTTCTTTCAGTTCAATCAGTGGTCGATCGACAAGACCCTCGATCGGGCGAAAAGCGATTACGCTCTCGCGACCCAGACATTCGATGAGCTCATTGGGACGCTCGCCAAGGCGCAGAACCTTCAGCAGATGGTGTACTTCCTGTACAAGGCCGCAGCGAACGCTCCACAAGATCAAGCGGTCTATTTCCATCAGCAGGCGCAAACTATTGCGGCTGAATACGCCCGAACGCGCATGGAACTGAGAACCGGCATCGACCGCCTGTTCTACAAGGCCCAGCTTTATATCGACTGGGCGAGCGACCTCGATGACAATCGGACCCTGGCATCGACGCGATACAGTTTTGCCCGCGTGGGCTCAAACGTCGCCCCGAGCGGAGCCAAGGCCGATACCCTCAGCGACGGCAAGCTGGACGGCGCCGGTTTCAAGTGCGCCGACAAGAAAACGGTGCCCGACTATGTGGTGTTTACTGACCTGAAGCCCGTTCCGATGGGGAACATCGTCGTGGACTGGCGCAGCGCCAAGCACCAGCTCGTAATATTTTACCACTGCTTCGATGAGCTGCACCAGGCGATCCTGCCCGCCCGCATCTGGGCGGCGACCGATCCTGCGTCGCCCGGCACGGGGCAGCCATCCAAGACCGCGGCGTCGGCGCTCGCGGGGCCGGTGGAAGCGGCGATGGACAACCAGGTGATACGCATCAACGGTCTATCCATGCTCGTCATGACCCGGATCGAACAGATCCGCCGGCTCAACGCGCTTCCCTCCTTCCTGGATTACTATCTGCGCAACCGTGATCGCATCGTCACACAGCCCGGCTAAGCCTGCCCGCGTTGCTTCGGCAGGGAAAATCCGCTGCCGGTCGCGCAAGACAGCGGGAGACACAGCCATGGCGTTCGCCCCCGGAGACATCGTCCAGCTCAAGTCCGGCAGCCCCGCCCTCACCGTCGTCACCGCCTCCGAGACGGAGATCTCGGTGGTGTGGTTCGCTGAGGACGTGAGCGAGTTCCGTAGGGAAACCCTGCCCGCCGTCGCGGTGGAGAAGCTCGAAATCGCCGACTTCGAGGAAGAGGACGAGGAAGAAGACGAAGAGGACTGACCCTTAAGAAGGCTCGTCATCCAAGGCGATCGCCGCCCGCAGCAGGGCGGCGATACGGCCCGGCTCGTCGGGAAAGCCGGCGGCGATCCAGTCCGCCTCGGCGCGCCGCAATGCGGCCCCGAGCGCCGGTCCCGGCTTGAGGCCCAGCGCCAGCAGGTCCCCGGCACCGAAAGGTGGCCGCGACACGGCCCAGTGTGCGGCCAGCCGGCCGATCCTCCCCATGTCCGGACGTCCGTGGGCCGCGGCCAGAAGCGCGCGGTCCCGCGCGGCTTCCGCGCCCATCCGGTAGATGAAAGCCTGCGCCGCCGCGTCGTCGCTAATCTGCGGCACGGGGCCGGCCATGAGGGCGAGCCGCCGCCCCTCGGCGTTGGACAGGCGCAGCTTTCCGCGCAGTCGCTCGGCATCGTCGGGCACCCGCACCGCGAGGGCGGCGAGGCGCCGGATGGCATCCGGCGGCACGTTCCAGCCTTCCGCCCGCCATTGCGCCTCGATCTCCACCAGCCGGGCCAAGGCGTGGGCATCGGCGATGCCACCGATCAAGGGCTGGATCAGCCCTGCATCGCTCATGACCCCGACCGTTTCCGCCGCCCGGGGAGCCATGAGCAGCTTCAGCAATTCGGCGCGCACCCGTTCATGGGAGAGGGCGAGCAGCCCCTGCCGAAGCCGCACGGCGCCGGAAAACGCAGCCCCATCCACGGCGCCGGCGCCGTAGGCCGCATGGAAACGGAACAGGCGCAGGATGCGCAGGTAGTCCTCGCGGATGCGCGCTTCCGGCGACCCAATGAAACGCACCTTGCGCGCCTCGAGGTCGGCGAGCCCCCCCACCAGGTCCATCACCGCGCCGTCCGGCGCCGCATAGAGCGCGTTCAGGGTGAAGTCCCGCCGCTCCGCATCGTGCTGCCAACTCCGGCCGAAGCGCACCACGGCGCGGCGGCCATCCGTCTCCACATCCTCCCGCAGGGTGGTGACTTCATAGCCGTGATGGCCGGAGACCACCGTCACCGTGCCATGCTCGATGCCGGTCGGCACGGCCTTCAGGCCGGCGCGGGCGGCGCGGGCGGCAACCTCCTGCGGCAAGGCGGTGGTGGCGATGTCCACGTCGATCACGGGCAGGCCGAGCAGGGAGTTGCGCACGGCCCCGCCGACCACCCGTGCCTCCTCCCCGTCACCGTTCAGCGCGGCTAGGAGCGGGGCAAGTCCCGGCGTCGTCCAGAAGGGTGCGCCGGCGACGCTGGCGGTCATTCGAAATGCCCCGGCACGAACACGCCGTCCTTGGTCTGCGCAGGAACATAATGGGCGCCGGGCGGCGCCACGCGGTCATGCTCGAACAGGAACAGGCCGAGCACCACAAGCCCCACCGCCGCAGTCGCAGCGATCCCCAGGGCGCGGGGCGACCAATGCGCGGGAATCGCAGAGCCCTTGGTCGCGATCAGCAGGGCGGCGTAGATCAGGAACGGCGTCAGGAACAGCGCCATCTCGATGAGCAGGCTGCGCGCCATCAGGCATAGACCTTCTCATAGAGGTTGCGCAGCATGCCCGCCGTGGCGCCCCAGATGTTCCGGCCCTCGAACGGCATCACGTAGAAGTGCCGCAGCGTGCCCTTCCACTCCCGCGACTGGCGCTCGTGGTTGCGCGGACTCATGAGAAAGCCGAGCGGCACCTCGAACGCCTCGTCCACCTCGGCGGGATTGATCGTGAGCGTGTAGTCGGGATCGACGAGCCCCACCACTGGGACGATCCAGAAGCCGGTGCCGGAGAGATAACCATCGAGAAAGCCGAGGGGCCGAACCAGCGCCGAATCGAGCCCCACCTCTTCGCGTGCCTCACGCAAGGCGGCATCGACCTCGTCCTTGTCGCCGGGATCGATGCGCCCCCCGGGAAAGGCCACCTGCCCCGCATGCTGCGAGAGATGGGATGATCTGAGGGTGAGCAGGATGGTCGGCTCCGGCCGCGCGATCACCGGCACAAGCACCGCTGCATGGCGTGGGCGCTCCTGCGGAATGAGGCTCACCTTCTCCGGCTGGAGGGCGTGGTCGCCGTTCAACGCGAGGAAGTCGCGCTCCGAATAAAAGGGAGGTGCCACGGGCGAGAGGCGCTCGCCGGCGCGGCGGAGGAAATCATCGAGGCCTCCGCCTGCGCCTTTGGCCTCGGAAAACGCGTCGTCGGACACCCGCATCAGTCCAGTCCCAGTTCGGCTGCCGGAAGGATGGGGAAGAAAAGTC
>JAEWBL010000417.1 GCA_023391175.1 Pseudomonadota bacterium | reverse complement strand
CCACCGCGGATGGCCCTTGCCGAGGCAGGAGCGGCGCGCGCGCCGGACATCGACCCCTTCTGGGTGTCGAAGCAGTCGCTCGATGCCGAGCCATCCGTCCCCAAGCCCGGGTGCGGCTGGCTCCCGGACGACTGGATGCCCGTCGCCGCCCTGCGCAAGGGCCTGCGGACGCTTGCCCGCGCAGAAGGCGCGCTGCTCACGGACTACGGCGGCACACGCGGCCCGGTGGCGCTGCGCCGGCTGCTGCTTGGGCGGTTCGCCGAAGAGGGCATCAGCGCAACGCTCGACCAGGTGATGCTCACCGGCTCGGGCACCCAGGCCATCGATCTCATCTGCCGGCTGCTGTTGCGTCCGGGCGATGCGGTGCTGGTCGACGACCCCTGCTACTTCAATTTCCAGGCGCTGTTGCGCGCCCATCCCGTCCGCATCGTCGGCGTGCCGATGACGCCGTCGGGACCAGATCCGGCCATCTTCGAGGAGGTGCTCGCGAAGGAATCGCCGCGCCTCTACATCACCAATTCCGCGCTCCAGAATCCGACCGGAGCGACGATTTCCCCCCAGGTGGCCCATCGTGTCCTCATGCTCGCAGACGCGCATGGGCTCACCATCGTGGAGGACGACATCTTCGCCGACTTCGAGCCGGCCCCCTCCCCCCGCCTCGCCATCCTCGATGGCCTGAGCCGGGTGATCCGCATCGGCAGCTTCTCCAAGACCCTCTCCTCCGCCATCCGCTGCGGCTACATCGCAGCACGGCCGGAGTGGATCGCGGCCTTGAGCGACCTGCAGATCGCCACGAGCTTCGGCGCGGTAAGCCCCGTGGCGGGCGAATTGATTGCGGGCATCCTCACCGGTGGCGGCTATCGCAAGCACATGGAAGAGGTGCGCCATCGCCTGACCCGCGCCCGGCTGGAGGCGGCCGAACAGCTCGGTCGCCTTGGCATCGTCCCCTGGCTGATTCCGCGGGGCGGCTTCTATCTGTGGTGCCGCCTTCAGGAGGGGCGGGACTCTGCGGTGATCGCGGGGCGCTGCCGGGAAGAAGGGGTGATCCTCGCCCCTGGCAATGTGTTCAGCGTTGCCCAGACCGCCGGGGCCTTCCTGCGCTTCAACGTGGCGCAAATGAGCGATCCGCGCGTTCTCACGGCCCTGAAGGCGGCGCTGCGGTAGCCACCGCGCCGAAGACTATCGCCATGCGGATGGACGAGAATGGCGGAGACGGAGGGATTCGAACCCTCGAGACCCTTTTGGGGGTCTGCTCATTTAGCAAACGAGTGCCTTCAGCCTCTCGGCCACGTCTCCAACGCTCCCTCCTATGCCGGACCGCTGCGCCCTTTGCAAGGCGCGATAGCCGTGCTGTGGACGGCTTCTCCCCGCCAAACGGCTCTGCGGCATCGGAATTCACACCGCCAATCAGCCGCGGGCCAGCTCAGCGCGCGGCCGACATGGCACGGATTTCCGCGGCGATTTCGTTGAAAACCCCGCCCCAGTCTCCCGCTTCGGACTGCCGGAAGAGACGCACGCTGGGAAAGAATATGCTGCGGTCGCCGGAATATCCCCATCGCCAGTCCGGCACCGCTCGCAGAGCCGCAAACGTCGGGTGCGCCCGTGCACCACACAAGTGCGTCAGTGCCGTGTCACTCGATACGACGAGATCCAGGTGATGGAGAATGCCGACGGTATCGATGAAGATGCCGTCCGCATTGAAATCATCCCCAAGCTCGATGATGGAATTGGCGAATGCCACCTCGCGGAGCTGCTCCGTCCCCGGCCCATGCTGAAGGCTGACGAGACGGACGCCGGGAAGGTTCGCGAGCGGCGCGAATGCCGCCAAGGGAATGGAGCGGCCGACATCAACGTTCCGGGACGGGTTGCCCTGCCAGTTGATGCCGACGTTGAAGCTCCCCTCGTCACGCACCCATCGCCACTTCGCGATGCGCTCCGGCGGGGCTGTGAGATAGGGCGCGGCGGGCCATTTCGCCGGATCAGGCTGCAGCAGGAGCGGCAGGCTGCCAGCGGGAACCCAGCGCAGACCCGGCTGTGTGGTGTCGATGGTGGACAGGTCCCCGGTGACAGCAACGCGCGCATCGAGGTTCTTCAGCAGCGGCACGAGCCCAGGCCGTGTCAGAAGCACCGTGCGGATGGCGTCGTCGGCGAGCGACCGGGCCAGACGAAAGAACAACAGCTCGTCGCCAATTCCCTGCTCGCCGACCACCACGAGCAGTTCCGGCCTTTCGCGCCCATCCCACCGGATGAAATCCAGCGGTCGAAAGGGCGGCGGAAGAAGGCCATCGCGCGATTCGTAAGCCGCCCATCCCACCTTCCAGCGCGCCCGCGCCAGATCGTCGGCGGCAGACATGAAACGGCCGTTAGGCTCATGGGGGTCAAACCGAAGAGCCGTATCCAGGGCCGGGCGCATCTCATCCGGGCGGCCGAGGTCTCCGAGAAGGCGGGCACGGGTGACATGGCCAGAGGCAAGCCCCGGATCGGCGGCGAGGCAGGCCTCCACATCGGCCAGCGCCCCCGAGAAATCCCCCTCCGCCCGGCGGACTTCGGCGCGATGCTGCAGGAAAAGGGCTGCACCAGGGGCTTGGGCCAGAGCGAGGTTGCACTGTGCAAGCGCGGCTGGGAACTCCTCCAGATGCCGCAACACGATGATGAGCACCTCCCGCGCCTTCAGGTCCGCAGGGTCGCGCTCAAGGCCGGCCAAGAAGCAGTCTCGGGCCTCCTTGAGTTGACCGCTCGCCATGAGGCTTCGGCCCTTGATGATGTACCCCTCCGCTGATCGCGGTGCGAGGCGGATCGCCTGAGCTGCCGCATTCACGGC
>JAEWBL010000345.1 GCA_023391175.1 Pseudomonadota bacterium | reverse complement strand
AGGCGCACCGGCGCGCCGCGCGCCTGCCACTGGGCGGCGCGGGCCGCGATCTCGGCCTGCCCGGCGCGGCCCACGGCGCAATGCAGCGTGCCATTGGGCGTCGCCTCGCAGGCGATGGCGTGGCGGGCGACGAGGGCGAACACCTCCGCCGGCGCCCCGCCGAGGAGCGCGAGCAGCCCCTCCCCCTTCTCCGCGCCGAGGGTGGCCACGATGTCGTCGGGCATCACCCAGAGCCCGGCATTGACGAGGCCCACGTTGCGCCCCGCCCCGCCGGAGCCGATGCCGGCCGCCTCCAGCACCGTCACCCTCGCGCCCGCCTCGGCCAGCCGGAGGGCGGCGGAAAGGCCGGTATAGCCGGCGCCCACCACGGCGACATCGGTGCGCGTAGTGCCGGCGAGCGGCACGGTTTCGGGCGGCGGCGGGGCGGTCATCGCCCACAGGCCGTGGCTTTTCGGATCGATGCCGGGGGCGGGAGGCAGCTGCATGTCCTCCTTCTACAATATCGCCCCGCCGCAGGCATGACCTTGCGTCCGGCGGGTGGCAACGAAGAATTAACCATCGCAGCGTCACGATGGTTCGGGGTTCCTTCAGATGGATCGGACCTCCGCCGCCAGTGCGTACCTCCCTCCCGCAAGGAGAACACGGCGCCGGCCTAGTTGCCATTCAACCGGCATGGCGCATGGTCTTTGGACGCACTTTTGTGTTTCCTGGGCTCCTTTGATATGAGGGGCGCCCAGTTGAGGTTATTCGGAGCTGCGTGATGGCTAATCCGCGCGTCTATGTTTACCAGTTCGCCTCCGGCTCCCAGTGGGCGGCCGGTGACAGCGTGGAGGCGTACCTGCGCCGTCTTCTGGATGTGGACTTCACCCAGTCGCTTCGCGCCGACCGCCTCGCGGCCGTGACCGCCTTCCTCGACGAAGCCTTCCAGCTGGCCTACACCATCGGCTGGAGCGGCACCGCGCGGGAAATTCCGCAGATGTTCTCCCTGCCCGGCATGCCGGCCGAAGAGGCTGTCCACATGATCGCCTGGGAGCAGGAAGACGGCGTGGCCTTCATCGCCTCGCCCTATCCGCTGCCGTGGCTCGACGCCAAGGCGTCCCGCACCACCGATTCCGACCGCGCCGTTCCGGTGGAGGCGTCCGCCGCCCCCGTCGCCCGCCCGGCGCAGGCGCAGCCGCTGGAAGTGGTCTCGGCCCAGGCCGAGGAAGCGGTTGAAGCCGCCCTCGACCCGTTCTCCGAATATGTGCGTCGCGAAGAGGCCGCCCGCCTCTCGCGCGAGCCCGCGCCCCTCGCCGAGGATCGCGACGCCGCCCGCCGCTTCTTCTGAGCGAACACGCCCCCGATCCGCGATGCGCGCCCCAAAAGGGCGCGCATCGTCGTTCCGGGACCCCTCTTCCAGTCTGGAACGATGCCAGGGAGCGCGTGCGCCTTGCTCCGGCCGCAACGCTTGGATAGATGAATCACGGTGTGGACCGCGGCGCGGCCTGTTCGACCTGGGCCGGCGCGGTTGACGTAAAGTGACGTGTTTCGTGGTGCGTGCGTATCGTGGTGGCGTTTCCCATCCTGATTGCCCCAAGGTGAAACCAGCGTCCGTCGCAGGCCCGCGCCAGATCGATGCGCGGCGCATCCGGCGTCGGGCATGTTCCAAGGCTGATCGGTCCGGTTCCATGCCGGATGCGGAGACCTGAATTTGCGGTCGTTTCTCGCCGGCGTCCTCGCTCTGCCCGTGGCGCTCCTCCTCATGCTCAGTGCGCTCACCGGCAGCGCGCGGGCGATGGAGGCGATTGCGCTGCGGCTCGATGCCAAGGTGGTGGACCTGCTGCCGGCCGTCGAGCGCCAGACCACCGAGGACGGCCGCTTCCAGATTTCCACCGCGCCCGATGCCGAGGGCGTCGTGCGCCGCATCGAGGTGCCGACCTCCGACGGGCGCAGCCATGGCGAGTGGATCGCCTTCGCCCTCACCAACAACACCGACGAGCAGGTGGACCGCCTCATCGTCGCGCCGCACTACCGCATGTCGGGCTCCGGCCTGTTCTGGCCCGACCTCGGCAACCGCCGCATCCTCTCGCTGACGCCGAGCCAGGGCTTCAAGCCGGAACGGCAGTCGGCGCCGGATGCGGACGTCTTCCTCATCACCCTCGACCCCGGCTCCACGGTCACTTTCGTGGCCGAACTCGGCTCCTCCACGCTGCCGCAGCTCTATCTGTGGGAGCCGGACGCCTACAAGGACCGGGTGAACGCCTTCACCCTCTACCACGGCATCGTCATCGGCATCGCCGGCCTGCTCGCCCTGTTCCTCACCATCCTGTTCGTGGTGAAGGGCTCGGTGATGTTCCCGGCCGCCGCGGCGCTGGCCTGGGCGGTGCTCGGCTATATCGGCCTCGACTTCGCCTTCTGGTCGAAGGTGTTCGGCCTCTCCCCCATCGCCGAGCAGTTCTGGCGGGCGGCGGGCGAGGCGATCCTCACCGCGACGCTCCTCGTCTTCCTGTTCGCCTATCTCAACCTCAACCGCTGGCACGTGCGCTATGTCCACGTCGCCGCCGGCTGGCTGGTCTTCCTCGCCGCCCTGGTGGTGGTGGCGCTGCTCGATGCGCCGGTGGCGGCGGGCATCGCCCGCCTCTCGCTGCTCGCCGTTGCGGTGGCCGGCTTCGGCGTGGTGATCTGGCTGTCGCAGCACGGCTTCGACCGCGCGGTACTCATCATCCCCACCTGGTCGCTGCTGGTGGTG
>JAEWBL010000264.1 GCA_023391175.1 Pseudomonadota bacterium | reverse complement strand
CCGTGAGCACGCCGAGGGCCTGCAGCCCATCCGGCGAATGGGCGAACAGGCTGGCGAGGTGCGCCACGTCGAACGCGACCAGAAGCGCCACGAATACGGCGGCGACGCCGATGCCGATGGCGGCGTGACGGAGAAGGAAGCGGACCAGGAACGGCATGACGGTATCCTCGGCAGGGCTGGGGCGTTCCGGCGATGCGACAGCACCATTACTCAGGAACATCTGGCGCCGATCACCTCAAGGATCGCCCAGCCGCAAACCCTCAACGGAAGCGTCTCACGCCGGTTCCCGTGCGACAAGCGCCCGCTCCGTCGTCAGATGGTCGCAGATGACACGCGCGCGGTTTGTCTCTGGACAAAGCCCCGTCCCCTCCCATGTGACACAAGGACATGACCACCAGCCCGAAGAACGCTCAAGCCGGCGCTTTCGGTGCCGCGCGATCAGGGAGACAGGGACATGACAAAGCCCGACAAGATGAACCGCCTCGTGGTGGTGTGCGATGGCGCCAAGGCCGTCCTGCTCGCCGATGCCGGCATCGCCCCGGCGCCGCGCCTGTCGGTGCTGGAAAGCTTCAGCGAGCCCCATCCCGGCACCGCCGCCCTCGGCACCGACCGGCCGGGGCGCGTACACGAATCCGCGACCGTCGCCCGCAGCGCCGTCGAGACCACCGATTTGCATGCCGAGGCCGAGGCCGCGTTCATCGCCCGCGTCGCCAAGCGGCTTGATGCGCTGGTGACGGCGGGGGAGGCCCCTGACCGCATCCTGCTCGTCGCCCCGCCCAAGGCCCTGGGGGTGCTGCGGGAGGCGCTGACCGACCGCGTGAAGCCGCTGGTAGACGGCGAGATCGCCAAGGATCTGGTGAAGCTGCCGGTGGACGAGATCGCGAGCCACATCGCCACCTGAGAGATCCCGCCCCTACGGAGGTGGCGAAACGATCCATCGGAGGGTGGCGTTCGGATAAGGACAAACCGCCGCCCGCATGGACGGCGGTGGAAAGGTGTTGCCAGATGTCCGTGACTTCCACCCGTTCGCTCTCGCCCTGCGCCCTGTCGCGCCTGCGGCTGCTCGGCTGCCTCGTGCTGATGCTTGGCGTCGGCGCGGTCGGCGGGGCGGTGACCTCGCCGGCCATCCCTGCATGGTATCAAGGTCTGGTGAAGCCCGGCTGGACGCCGCCCAACGCCGCCTTCCCTATCGTCTGGACCCTGCTCTATCTGATGATGGCGGTGAGCCTCTGGCGGCTGTGGGACAAGGTGCCCCGCTCCTCCGCCCGCACCGTGGCCATCGGCCTCTTCCTGGCGCAGCTCGCGCTGAACTTCCTGTGGTCGCCGGTGTTCTTCGGCCTGCATGCGGTGAATGCGGGCCTCGTCATCATCATCGGGCTGGTCGTGCTGCTGGTGCTGACGCTCCGCGCCACCTTCCCCCTGGACCGAACGGCGGGCTGGCTGCTGGTGCCCTATCTCGTCTGGGTGTGCTACGCCTCGACGCTCAATGCCGGCATCGCCGTGCTCAACTGAGCGACGGGAGGATCAAGAGATGGTGCACTGGTCGATCTATCTGTTCATCCCGCTGGCGCTGGCGCTGGTGGCGGGCGTGCTCTTCCTGGGCCTCTTCAATTTCGCCTCGGGCGGATCGCCCCAGCGTTCGCAGAAGCTGATGCAGATGCGGGTGCTGTTCCAGTTCCTCGCCATCATCATTGTCATGGCCACCATCTTCGCCATGGGCCGCTGACGATTATGGTCAAGCTGAACAAGATCTACACCCGCACCGGGGACGACGGCACCACCGGGCTCGGGACCGGAAGGCGCGTCGCCAAGTACGACCTGCGCGTCGAGGCCTATGGCGCGGTGGACGAGACCAATGCCACCCTCGGCATCGCCCGCCTGCACCTGTCGGGCGAAACCCTGCTGGATGGCATCCTGGTGCGCATCCAGAACGATCTGTTCGACCTCGGTGCCGATCTCTGCGTGCCGCCCGCGGCCAATGAGGAGGACGGCGCGAGCCTCCGCATCGTGCCGGCGCAGGTGACGCGGCTGGAGGACGACATCGACCTCCTCAACGCCGAATTATCCCCCCTCACCTCCTTCGTGCTGCCGGCCGGCACCGCCGCATCCGCCCACCTGCATCTCGCGCGCACCGTGTGCCGGCGGGCCGAGCGCATCATGGTCGCATTGTCGCACCAGGGCGAAGGCACGGTGGGTGCGCCTGCGCTGCATTACGTGAACCGGCTGTCCGACCTGCTCTTCGTCGCCGGCCGCTATGCCAACGCCCGCGGCGCGGCGGACGTGCTGTGGGTGCCGGGCAAAAGCCGCACCTGAAAGAGCCGTGCCTGAAACCGCGTCTCACGCTGGGTCCGTTGCGGGGGCGCTCCGCCCTGCTCTAAGCTTGCCCCTACGGGACAGGACGGACGCAGGCGGCGGACGGGTCCCCGGGACCGTCTGATGTTCGTTCCGATCGCCGACGCCAATCCGCTGGAGCATGTGCGCCGCCCCTACGTCACCTGGGGGCTGGTCGCGCTCAATGTGTTCGTCTTCGTCGCCCTCCAGCACGGCGCGTTCGGGCCGGTGAGCGAGGCCGGCGTGCTGGGCTTCGGCGCCATCCCCGCCGTGGTGAGCGGCGTCGCCATCCTGCCCGAGGGCTACGAGCGGCTGCCGCCGGCCCTGACCCTCGTCAGCTACATGTTCCTGCACGGCGGCTGGCTGCACCTCATCGGCAACATGGCCTTCCTTTTGGTGTTCGCCGACAATGTGGAGGACGCCATGGGCCATGCCCGCTTCCTCCTGTTCTATCTGCTCTGCGGCATCATCGCCGGGCTGGTGCATGTGGTGGCCGAGCCGGGGTCGGAGGCGCCGCTGGTGGGGGCGTCCGGGGCCGTGGCCGGGGTGATCGCGGCCTATCTCGTGCTCCACCCGAACATCCGCCTGTGGGCGCTGGTGTTGATGAAGATCCCGTTGCGGGTACCGGCCTACTGGGCGATCGGCGCCTGGTTCGGCCTCCAGGTGTGGCAGATCCTATCGAGTTCGGACCAGGAGACCGCGTGGTGGGCGCACGTGGGCGGCTTCCTCGCCGGAGCCGTGCTGGTAGCGCTGATGCGCCGGCCGGGCGTCGCCCTGTTCGATCGCGATCCCTCCGGCGTACCGAGCGTCCGAACGCCGCGCCGGAGCGAGCGTTGACACACTTTCTGGCCCCTCCTACGTTGCCCGCCCGCAAGAAATGCTGCAATGCAGGGATAAGAGCGGAAGTCACGATCATCGGTGGATTTTGCGACCGTCGGTCGAGATTTCGGGAACGGGGAGCGTGTGTCGATGAAGATCCTGGTGCCCGTTAAGCGGGTGGTGGATTACAACGTTAAGGTCCGGGTGAAGTCTGACGGTTCGGGCGTGGAGCTTGCGAACGTCAAGATGTCCATGAACCCGTTCGACGAGATCGCGGTGGAAGAGGCGCTGCGCCT
>JAEWBL010000210.1 GCA_023391175.1 Pseudomonadota bacterium | reverse complement strand
CGCCCGGATCGAGCGGGCGAAGCCATTGGCTCCGGCCGCCTGATCCACGGCACGCGATGCCGCCTCAGATGGTCTGGTTGTATTCGCCGACGCCGGGGTGCTGGCGCAGCACGCCGTCGATTTCCTTGAACATCTCGCGCATGCGAGCCTCGGAGACCGGGCTTTCCACCACCACCACCAGCTCGGGCTTGTTGGAGGAGGCGCGCAGCAGGCCCCAGGAGCCGTCCTCGCAGGTGACGCGCACGCCGTTCACCGTCACGAGGTCGCGGATCTTCTGGCCGGTGACGGTGGCGCCTTCGGAAGCCAGCTTCTCGTAATGCTCCACCACCTTGGCGACGACGCCATACTTGGCCTCGTCCGCGCAGTGGGGCGACATGGTGGGCGAGGACCAGGTCTTGGGCAGCGCCTCGCGCAGCTCGGAAAGCTTCTTGCCGGGGTTGCGGTCCAGCATGTCGAGCACGGCGATGGCGGAGACGAGGCCGTCGTCATAGCCGCGACCCACGGGCTTGTTGAAGAAATAGTGGCCGGACTTCTCGAAGCCCACCAGCGCGCCGGTCTCGTTCACCCGGCGCTTCATGTAGGAATGGCCGGTCTTCCAATAGTCCGCCTTCACGCCGAGCTTGATCAGCTCGGGATCGGTGGCGAACAGGCCGGTGGACTTCACGTCCACCACGAAGGTGGCGTTGGGGTGGAGCTTGGCAAGGTCGCGGGCGAGCAGCACGCCCACCTTATCGGCGAAGATTTCCTCGCCGGTATTGTCCACCACGCCGCAGCGGTCGCCGTCGCCGTCGAAGCCGAGGGCCACGTCCGCATTATGCTCCAGCACCGCGTCCCGCATGGCATGGAGCATCTCCATGTCCTCGGGATTGGGATTGTACTTGGGGAAGGTGTGGTCCAGCTCGGTATCGAGCGGCACCACCTCGACGCCCAGCGCCTCAAGGATTTTCGGGGCGAAGGCGCCGGCCGTGCCGTTGCCGCAGGCCACCACCGCCTTGATGGGGTGCTTCAGCTTCGGCCGGTTGGTGAGATCCTTGATGTAGACCTCGGGGAAGTTCTCGACGAACACGTAGGCGCCGCCGCCCTTCAGGTCGAACTTCGCGCCGAGCACGATCTCCTTGAGCCGGGTCATCTCGTCCGGGCCGAAGGTGAGGGGGCGGTTGACGCCCATCTTCACGCCGGTCCAGCCATTGTCGTTGTGCGAGGCGGTGACCATCGCCACGGCCGGCACGTCCAGCGCGAACTGGGCGAAATAGGCCATGGGCGACATGGCGAGGCCAATGTCGTGGACCTTGATGCCCGCCGCCATGAGGCCGGAAACCAGCGCCAGCTTGATGGAGGAGGAATAGGAGCGGAAGTCGTGGCCGGTGACGATCTCGGGCTTCACGCCCATCTCGTGCATCAGCGTGCCGAGGCCCATGCCGAGGGCCTGCACGCCCATGAGGTTGATTTCCTTTTGGAACAACCAGCGGGCGTCGTACTCCCGGAAGCCGGTCGGCTTCACCATGGGCTCGGACTCGTAGGCGTAGGTATTGGGCGTCAGGACCGGCTTCGGCGTCGGGAACATGGGCACCATTCCTCCGCAGCACGCAAAATTTCGCGGTCGCGAGATAGCACGGATTCGTGACCAAACGAACGGCTGCGCTTGGGATTAGTTCCCCCTGCCGCGGCGGCACGGTGACGCCGCCGTGGCGGTCACGCGATCTTCCGTGTCTTTTCCGGGAGCATGGTGCCCTCTTCCCGCGCCCGCACGTGCCAGGAAAGGGCCTCCTCGATGATGTGCGGCGTGTGCCCGCCGCGCGCGGTGGCCCGCTCGAAATAGTCCGCCAGGGCATCGCGATAGAGCGGATGCACGCAATTGGCGATGATGACCCGCGCCCGCTCCCGCGGCGCCAGCTCCCGCAGGTCGGCAAGGCCGACCTCGGTGACGAGGATGTCCACGTCGTGCTCGGTGTGGTCCACATGGCTGACCATGGGCACCACCGAGGAGAGCGCACCGCCCTTGGCGATGGACTTGGTGACGAAGACCGAGAGATAGGCGTTGCGGGCGAAATCGCCGGAGCCGCCGATGCCGTTCATCATGTGGGTGCCGCCCACATGGGTGGAATTGACGTTGCCGTAGATGTCGAATTCCAGCGCCGTGTTGATGCCGATGAGGCCGAGGCGGCGGATGATCTCCGGATGATTGGAAATCTCCTGCGGCCGCAGGATGAGGCGCGACTTGTAGTCGGTGATGCGCGGCATCACCTGGTCGTATTTCGCTTTGGACAGGGTGATGGACGAGCCCGAGGCGAAGTTCAGCTTGCCGGCGTCGAACAGGTCGAAGGTCGAGTCCTGGAGCACCTCGGAATACATGGTGAGATCGCTGAACGGGCTCTCGATGAAGCCGTGCATCACCGCGTTGGCGATGGTGCCGATGCCGGCCTGCAGCGGCTGCAGGCGGTTGGTCATGCGGCCGAGCTTCACCTCGTGCTTCAGGAATTCCATGAGATGGCCGGCGATGGCGGCGGTCTCGGGGTCCGGCGGCAGCACGTTGGACGCGGAATCGAGCTTCCGCGTCACCACGATGGCGGCGATCTTCTCCGGGTCGATCGGAATGAAGGGCAGGCCCACCCGGCTTTCCGGCGTCACCACCGGGATCGGCTCGCGGAACGGGCGGCGGGTGGGGATATAGATGTCGTGCAGCCCCTCCAGCTCCGCCGGCTGGGTCAGGTTGATCTCGACGATCACCTTCTTCGCCAGGATGGCGAAGGTGGCGGAATTGCCCACCGAGGTGGTGGGAATGATGCCGCCGGAAGCGGTGATGCCCACCGCCTCGATCACCGCCACGTCGATGGGCCCGAGCTGGTTGGTGCGCAGATGCTCCACCGTCTCGGACAGGTGCTGGTCGACGAACATCACCTCGCCGGCATTGATCGCCTTGCGCAGCGCGGGGTCGGACTGGAACGGGATGCGGCGGGAGAGCAGGTGCGCTTCCGCCATCTGCTTGTCGAGGTCGTTGCCCAGCGAGGCGCCGGTGATGAGGGTGATGCGCAGCGGCTCGCCGCGCGCATGGGCGTCGTTGGCGCGGGCGGCGAGCGCCATCGGCACGGCCTTCGCCTCGCCGGCACGGGTGAAGCCGCTCATGCCCACGATCATGCCGTCGCCGATGAGCGCAGCGGCCTCCTCGGCCGGGACGATCCTGTCACGCAAGGACGAGAGGCGGATGCGGTTCTCGGGCATGTCGGCAATTCCGTCGAGAGGACAATCCCTTGCGCATAGCGAGGCGCGCGGGGCCACCGGAATTCGACTTAAAGGGAAGGCCGCTCAGGCGGTGATCGCCACCATAAGGCCAAAGGCATCCCGCTCCGGCGGGTCGGGGAAGCGCAAGGCCTTGCCCTCGAACACTCTTTTTGCGGTGACGGCGCAGGCGCAGGCATCCACCAGATCATCGAGCCCTGCGCGCAGCGCAGTCGCGGTCTTCGCGTGAAGCAGATCGGTTGGCACGCCCGCACGGGCGAGGAGGCCGATGCGCAGCTCAAGGCCGGGCGGGTGCGGCCGGTTCT
>JAEWBL010000110.1 GCA_023391175.1 Pseudomonadota bacterium | reverse complement strand
CCCTGGATCATGCCGCCACGCAACGCCTTCTCAGCCGCGCCGACGACACGTTGGCGGACTACCAAGCCGCGATGGCGGCAGGCGACACGCCGGCCATGCACCGGGCACGGCGCCAGTTGGATGCCGTCGCGCTGACGCTGAGTGGGGGCACTTTAATGCGTATTCCACGCATCCCGAACAGCTGCTCCAGCGTGATCGTGAACGCGCGTTCCACGTGATCCCGAACGCTGGGTCCAGAGGATCGCGAACGCCGAGATGGAGCGTTCGAGGTGAGGTGCCCGTTGCTGCTGGTGGTTGAAGATTACGGGTGCGGCTCCTTTTCCGTCAAGCCGAGACCAGCTCGTCCCCGCTATCCATGGAGGGGCCCCGGACCCGCCCGCCGTGCTTCCCCGTCGAGCAGGCGGCGGGCGGGTCCGGGGAGGCGCTGTGGATTGCGGGGGCGAGCGTTCCGACGCCAAGGGCCTACGTGCTGAGCCGCTCCTCGCTCGGACGGCGGCGCCGGCGCATCGACTCGCCCTTCAGCTCGATGCGGTGGGAGGCGTGAACGACGCGGTCCAGCACGGCGTCGGCCAGGGTGGGATCCCCAATTACGGCGTGCCACGTGTCCACGGGGAGTTGACTTGTGATCAACGTAGACCCGTTTCCGTAGCGGTCCTCCACGATCTCCAGCAGGTCGCGGCGCTGCTCGGCGGTGAGCGGCTCGGGGCCAAAGTCGTCGAGGATCAGCAGATCGGCACGCACCAGGGCCCGGAACTGGCGGGCGTAGCTGCCGTCGTGCCGGGCCAGCCCAAGGGCGGCGAGCAGGCGATGGCTGCGGCGGTACACCACAGACAGGTCGTCGCGGCAGGCTTTCTGGCCGAGCGCGCAGGCCAGGAACGTCTTGCCCACGCCACTGGGGCCGGTGATGATCAGCCCGGCCTTCTCGCGGATCCACTGGTTGGTGCCGAGCCGCAGGAACAGCGCGCGGTCGAGGCCGCGGGGGGCCCGGAAGTCCACGTCCTCGATGGCGGCCTGCTGGCGCAGCTTCGCGCTCTTCAGCCGGCTCTCCAGGCGCTTGTTGAAGCGCGTGGTCACCTCACGGTCGAGCAGAAAGCCCAGCCACTCCTCGCGGCTCAGCTCGGCGGCGGCCGGGTTGTCGCGCAGTTCCAGGTAGGCGGCCTGCATGCCGGTCAGGCCGAGCTGGCGCATCTGGTCGATGGTGGGTTCGGTCAGCATGGTGGTCCTCAATGGTAGGAGCGGGGGCCGCGGATGTTGGCGTGGTGGAGGACGGCCGGTTCAGACGGCGCGGCGATATAGGCGCGGTCGAGCTTGGCCTTCAGGATCGACTGGACGCTGCTGTAGGAGCGCGCGCCGATGGCGAGAGCGCGTTCGCACGCGGCTTCCAGCCGCTCCTCGCCGTAACTCCTGGCCAAGCGCAGGATGCCGACGGCGGAGCGGAAGCCCTGCTCGGGATGGGGGCGGGAGGCCAAGATGGCGTCGATCAGGCCGGCGGTAGCCGGGCCAATCGCCAGGGCATCGTGCTGGATGCGCTCAACCGTCCAGCCCTTGTAGCGTCGGTGGCTGGACGGCATGTGCTCGGTCAGCGTGGTCTGCCCGCGGCCATGGCCGCGGGCATGCACGGCGACGCGCTTGGAGCGGTGGAAGACCTCCAGCGTGGCGGCGGTGAGCCGGACCTCCACCTCCTCGCGCAGCAAAGTGTACGGCACGGAGTAGAAGTGCTCCTCGACCTTGATGTGGTAGTCGAGGCCGACCCGGGCGCGCCGCCATTCAGCGAAGGTGTACGGCTCCGCCGGAAGTGGCTTCAGTGCGGTCTTCTCGATCCGCTCGAACAGCTCGCGCCGACTGGCCCCGAGGTGGCGCATGCGGCGGGTGTTGAGGTCCGCGAGCAGGGCACGGATAGCCGCGTTGAGCTCCTCCAGCGAGGTGAAGATCCGGTTGCGCAGGCGGGCCAGGATCCAGCGTTGGACGACCTGGACGCCGACTTCCACCTTCGCTTTGTCGCGTGGCTTGGCCGGGCGGGCGGGCAGCGGGGCGGCGCCGTAGTGGCGCAGCATCTCGGCATAGGTCCGCTGGACCTGCGGCTCGAAGAAGCAGGCCTTGATGATCCCGCTCTTCACGTTATCGGGGACCACCAGCCTCGGGCAGCCCTCAAAGAACGTAAAGGCACGTGTGTGCGCCGCGATCCAGTCGGGCAGCGCCTGCGACCAGACCGCCTCGGCATAGGTGTAGTTCGACGCCCCCAGCACGGCGACGAACACGGCGGCCGTGCAGACCGCGCCGGTGGCCGGGGTGACGACGTCCATCGTGCGGCCGGCGAAGTCAACGAACAGGGTGTCGCCGGCCACATGGCTCTGGCGCATCGTCGGCGTCAGCCGGCCGGCCCAGTCCCGGTAGTGCTGGCAAAACCAGGAGTAGCCGAAGCCATCCTCGGGGTGCTGGGTCCGGTATTCGTCCCACAGCAACTCCAGCGTGACGTCCTTGCGGCGCAGTTCGCGGTGGACATAGGCCCAATCGGGCTGAGGGCGGCGGTCGGTTTCGATGGCCGGAGGCGGCGGATACACCGCCTTCTCCAGCGCGTCGTCGGCCAAGTCGGGCGGCAACGGCCAGCTCAGGCCGGCTCGTTCG
Source organism: Pseudomonadota bacterium (assembly GCA_023391175.1). GTDB lineage: Bacteria > Pseudomonadota > Alphaproteobacteria > Rhizobiales > Xanthobacteraceae > Xanthobacter. The sequence continues at coordinate 480 of JAEWBL010000110.1, read as the reverse complement.
GCGCGGCGCACGACGTCATGGACGGTGCTCGTTCCGATCCCGAGGCTCTCACCGATCTGGCGGTAAGACAGCCTGCATTCGTATCGCAGGCGCAGAACATCACGGATCTTGCGCATGGGCAATCTCTTCGTCGGCATGCTGCTCTCCGGAGGTTGCAAAGCCCGGGAGCATGCACTTTCGGTTGAAGATCACCCAGCAGCGTCAGGACCGCTCAGCCGTTTGCCATCACTTGGAATGGCCGTTCGCGATCCCGTGGAACCCGCGTTCGGGATGCCGTGGAACCGGCGTTCGCGATCGTCTGGAATAACCGTTCGGCATGGCGTGGATTACGCAAACTACATGATGTCCGGCGGCAGCATCCTGGTGCGCGCGGCGGACGCTCAGAAATACGCGACCATCGCCGATTTCTGCGGCAAGTCGGTCGCCACGCTGCTGGGCAGCCGCGTCATCATGGCCGCGGTGGAAAAGGCGTCGGAGACC
>JAEWBL010000314.1 GCA_023391175.1 Pseudomonadota bacterium | reverse complement strand
AGGTGGTGCAGCCGGAGAGGATCAGCTCCGCCATGGCGGTTTCCGTCGCCGCCTCCACCATCTCGCCGGTGAGGCCCGCCCACAGCGGATAGAGCGATTTCAGCCAGGTGAAGAGTTCGCCATCCTGCGCCCGGGGCACCGCGCGGGTCAGGCTCTGCACCATGTGGTGGTGGGTGTTGACCATGCCGGGCATCACCACATGCCCGGACAGGTCGATCACCTCGTCAGCGCTCGCCGGCAAATCCTGCGGGCGGCCCACGGCGACGATGCGGCCATCCTCCACATAAAGCCCGCCGCCCGCGATCTCCCGCCGCTCGCCATCCATGGTCACGAGCACGAGGGCGTTGCGGGCGAGCAGGGTCGAGGCCATGGGAACTCCGGATCGGGCGCCGCACGGCTGCGGCCGGCCGATCTTAGGTCGCTTTAGGGTAAGGAGGGAATCCGGTCAGCGACCCACCGGCACCACGCGCAGGATCTCGCCCGTGCTCTCGGCCGCGAGCCAGAGCGCGCCGTCCGGCCCCATGCGCACGTCGCGGATGCGCTTGCCGAGGGGCAGCCGCTCCTCGCCGAGGACGGCGCCGTCGCGCACCTTCACCATGACCAGCGCCTGTCCCGCCAGCGCGCCGACGAAGAGCTGGCCGCGCCAGCCCGGCAGCGCATCGCCGGTGTAGAAGGCGGCGCCCGACGGGGCGATGGAGGGGTCCCAGTAGAACAGGGGCTGCTCCATGCCCTCCTTGGCCGTGCCGACGCCGATCTGGGCGCCGGAATAGTGCCGGCCATAGCCAATGACTGGCCAGCCGTAATTCTTGCCCGCCTCCGGCTTGTTCACCTCGTCGCCGCCGCGCGGGCCGTGCTCGACGGTCCACAGCCGGCCGGTCGCGGGCTCGATGACGCCGGCCTGCACGTTGCGGTGGCCATAGCTCCAGATTTCCGGGCGCGCGCCATCCTTGTCCACGAACGGATTGTCGGGAGGAATGGACCCATCCGGCGCGATGCGCACGACCTTGCCCAGCGTCGTGGAGAGGTCCTGCGCCTTGTCCATATAGTTGAAGCGCTCGCCGAGGGTGACGAACAGCATGCCATCCGGCGCGAACACCAGGCGGGAGCCGAAATGGTTGCCGCCAGACACCGCCGGCTGCTGGCGCAAGATCACGTCCACATCGGTGAGGCGGGTGAGATCGTCGGAGAGCTTGCCCCGCGCAACTGCGGTGGCGGCGCCTTCCGGCCGCGGCTCGGCGTAACTGAGATAGATCAGGCGGTTCTGCGCGAACTTGGGGTCCAGCGCGACGTCCAGCAGGCCGCCCTGGCCGCGGGCGGCCACTTGTGGCACGCCGGAGATGGGCGCACCCACCTTGCCCGTCTCATCGATGGGGCGCAGCCGTCCGTCGCGCTCGGTGACGAGGAGATGGCCATCGGGGAGGAAGGCGATGCTCCAGGGGGTCTGCAGGCCGCTGGCGAAGGGCACCACGCGCACCTGCTCGCCACCCAGCCGGGCGTCCACGGGCTGGGCGAAGGCGTAGGTCGCCGCCGCAATCAGGATGAGGAGAAGGATGGAGCCGAGGGCCGCACCACCTATGCCGTGCCGTCGTTTGGTGCGCGGCCCGGCGGAAAGCTGCGTCTGCGGCAACGCAGCGTTCAGCGGGGACGGCGTGTGTCGAGACGCCGGATCAACGCCGCGCACGCGTCCGGACTTCGCTGCGGGAGGTCGCGACACGAGAGGTGGCAAAACGCCGGGCCGCGACGGCCGACAGGAGAATCGCGCCGCCCACCGCGCCGAGGGACAGAAGGAAACCGGAAGAATCGCTCACGCTGCCGACGATAAGATCCCCTGCCATCGCCGCACGGCCGCCCAGCACCAGCGCCACGGCGCCGATGGCGACCATGAGGGCGAAGGTGAGAACGGCCTGCGCCAGCGCATCGCCTTCCTTGTGGGCGCGCACGGCACGCGCCAGAAGCTCGGGATCCGCCGGCGACTGGCGCACGGCGCGGCGGGTCAGGGAGAAGTGCCCTGCTTCCATGGGACCGCCGACGTCACAACGTCCGGACATGATGGTCTCGCTCATTGGGGCAGCCTCCTCATCCCCTTGGGTCCGCGCGCTCTCAAGCAACGTGTCTCAGGGCGAATCAGTTCCGCCGACGCAAGGCAAGGTGGAAAAGAATCGTGGCGCCACCGCGGCTTAGCCTTCACGGATGATGGCAAGATGATGTCGGACGCTCACGGACGCGCGAGCCATCCCCGCTGTTCTGCCGCGCCATCGCGTCGCTCAGGCAAGTGCCGAATCAACCACCTCGGTCTCGGGCCGCCAGCCCATGTCCACATGCCCCGGCTCTGCGGCGACGCGGGCGAGCCAGTCGCGCACGGCGGGAAAGGCGGAAAGCGAAAAGTCGCCCTCCTCCGCCACGTGGGTGTGGGCGAACAAAGCGATGTCGGCGATGGTGAGCGCATCGCCGACGAAATAGCGGCGCGTTGAGAGGTGCCGCTCCATCACCTTGAGCGCCGCGTAGCCCTCCTCCATCCAGCGATCCACGTCATGGGCGCGCAGTTCGCGCCCGCCGCGCACCTGCCGCAGCCAGAAGCGGGCGGTGGCGATGCCCGGCTCGTGGCTGTTCTGCTCGAAGAACATCCAGCGCAGCACCTCGGCGCGCGCGAAGGCATCGGCCGGCAGAAGCGGCGTGCCTTCGGCGAGATAGAACAGGATAGCGTTCGACTCGGCGAGGAACCGCCCGTCCACATCGAGGAGCGGCACCCGCCCCTCCAGATTCATGGCGAGGAATTCCGGCGTGCGGTGCTCGCCGGCGAAGATGTCCACCTCCATGAGATGGAACGGCCGGCCGAGCTTCGCCAGCATCAGGCGGACCTTGTAGGAATTACCCGACGACTGCGTGGAATAGAGCGTCAGCACCTCAACCGTCCTCCCACCCCCGACGCTCCAGCATGTGGCGGCAGGCCCGGGCGGCCGCAAGCCCCGATGGCAGTGGCCTGCACCGCATGGCGATCCATCAATCCGGCGTGGCGCGACATTCACGATCCTTGCTTGTTCGCGGCAAGGCTCTGAACTAGTGTCCGCGCGCCGGCATCCGGCCGGCCCTCGACCTGTCATCGTTGCGCCCGTGCCGCGGCATCCGCTCCGCCCACGATCGCGCGTCCCGGAGCCCAAAGGCCATGAGCCTCCTTTCGTCCGCCCTCAAGCGCATCAATCCCTCCCCCACCATCGCCATCTCGAACAAGGCGCGGGAGCTGAAGGCGGCGGGGCGGGACATCATCGCGCTCTCGGCCGGCGAGCCGGACTTCGACACGCCCGAAAACATCAAGGAAGCCGCCATCGCGGCCATCCGTCGCGGCGAGACCAAGTACACGGCCGTGGACGGCATTCCCGAGCTGAAGGCCGCCATCTGCCGCAAGTTCAAGCGCGAGAACGGGCTCGACTACAAGCCCTCGCAGGTGTCGGTGGGCACCGGCGGCAAGCAGGTGCTGTTCAACGCCCTTCTCGCCACCGTGGATGCCGGCGACGAGGTCATCATCCCGGCCCCCTACTGGGTCAGCTACCCGGACATCGTGAATTTCTGCGGCGGCACCCCGGTGCCGGCCATGACCACGCTGGAAGACAATTTCAAGCTGCGTCCCGAGGTGCTGGAAGCCGCAATCACGCCGAAGACCAAGTGGCTGATCTTCAACTCGCCGTCCAACCCCTCCGGCGCGGCCTACAGCTTCGACGAACTGAAGGCGCTCACCGACGTGCTGGTGAAGCATCCCCACGTGTGGATCCTCACCGACGACATGTACGAACACCTCGTCTATGACGACTTCAAGTTCGTCACGCCGGCGCAGGTGGAGCCCGCGCTCTACGACCGCACGCTGACCATGAACGGCGTGTCCAAGGCCTATTGCATGACCGGCTGGCGCATCGGCTACGCCGCCGGGCCGGAGGCGCTCATCAAGGCGATGGGGACGCTGCAGTCCCAGTCCACCTCCAACCCCTCCTCCATCGCCCAGTGGGCGGCGCTCGAGGCGCTGGACGGGCCGCAGGACTTCATCGCCGCCAACAACAAGGTGTTCAAGGAGCGCCGCGACCTCGTGGTCTCCATGCTCAACCAGACCAAGGGCCTCACCTGCCCGAAGCCGGAAGGCGCCTTCTACGTCTTCCCGTCCTGCGCCGGGACCATCGGCAAGACGACCCCCTCGGGCGTGAAGATCACCGACGACGAGGTGTTCGCCACGGAGTTGCTCAACGCCGAGGGCGTCGCGGTGGTGCATGGCTCGGCCTTCGGCCTCGGCCCGGCCTTCCGCATCTCCTACGCCACCGCCACCTCGGACCTCGAGGAAGCCTGCCGGCGCATCCAGCGCTTCTGCGGCTCCCTGGTCTGACCCAAGCATCGCGACCGGCACCCGCCGCTCGCGTTCGACCCGGCCGGCGCACCGGCCCGCCCCACCTCCCGCGAAAGTGACCTTTCGGCAGGGTGCGAATTGCAACAGCAGCGGGAAAACGGAACCTCGCGCCAACTGGAGCGTTGGCGCAGCGGTGAAGTCTGGGCTAAGGCTGCGCGGTCGTCGGGCGCCGGATTCGACCCGCCCGCTTCCCACAGGAGGAACGACATCATGAAGACTGTTCTCAAGGCCGGCCTTGCTGCTGCCGCCGTGCTCGTCGCCGGCGCGCTTCCCGCTTCGGCCCAGTCCCGCGTCCAGGTGGGCACGCTGACCTGCAACATGGCGCCCAACGTTGCGTTCGTGATCGGCTCGGTCCGCGAGATGAGCTGCGCGTTCCGCCCGGCCGTCCACGGCGCCAAGCGCGGCACCTATCAGGGCACCGTGCGCCGCTTCGGCCTCGACATCGGCGTGAACGGCCGCGGCACCCTGGTGTGGGGCGTGTTCGCTCCGTCCGCCAAGGTTCCCGCCGGCGCCCTGCGCGGCACCTACGTGGGTGCGACCGGCGCTGCCGCCATCGGCGTGGGCCTCGGCGCCAACGTCCTCGTGGGTGGTTCCCAGAACACCTTCGCGCTGCAGCCGCTGTCGCTCGAAGGCCAGACCGGTCTCAACCTCGCCCTCGGCGTGTCGGACCTCACCCTGCGCTGATTCGGCCCGCCCTGCGGCAGGCTAGGCCCTCGGG
>JAEWBL010000685.1 GCA_023391175.1 Pseudomonadota bacterium | reverse complement strand
GCACCGGCCCGCGCTCGTGCATGTGGAAGCCGACGATGACGTTCTCCAGCACGCTCATCTCGTGGAAGATCTGAAGGTTCTGGAATGTCCGCGACATGCCCCGCCCCGCCAGCAGATCGGGGCGCAGGCCGGTGACGTCCGCGCCGTCGAGGCGCACCCGGCCGGATTTCGGCAGGTAGACGCCGGAGATCATGTTGAACAGCGTCGTCTTGCCCGCCCCGTTGGGGCCGATGACCGAGACGATCTTGCCCTGGTCCAGCGCGAACGACACGTCGTTGACCGCCGTGACGCCGCCGAAGGAGATGCCGAGGCCTTCCACTTGCAAGAGGCTCATTCCCCCCTCCCCCGCAAAAGGCGCCGGGCGCTGGGGATGAGCCCCGCCGGCAGGAAGATCATCACCAGCATCATCACGAGGCCGAGCACCACGTGCTCGTAATCCTGCAGCACGGTGAGCACCTGCGGCAGGAGGGTGAGCAGTGCCGCGCCGAAGATGCCGCCCAGCACCGAGCCCGCCCCGCCCAGCACCGCCATGGTGACAAGCTCGATGGAGTGCATGAAGCCCGCCACATCAGGCGTGATGAGCCGGTTCTGCAACGCCAGCAAGGAGCCGGCGACGGAGGCATAGACGGCGGAGATGACGAAGGCATTGAGCTTCGCCTTCGCCACGTCAATGCCGGCCGTGCGCGCCGCCACCTCGGACCCGTGGAGTGCGCGCAGCGCCCGGCCGGTGGGGCTTTCGCGCAGGTTCAGGGCGAGCCACGCGCCGATGAACAGCACGAGGCCGCAGAGGGCGTACCAGAATTGCGGGTTGGTGAGTTCGATGCCCGCCTGTTCCAGCAGCGCGCGCAGGCCGGGGTCCGGCACCTTGATGCCGTCCGGCCCACCGGTGAGCCAGCCTTCGTTGGCGAGCACCATGGACACCAGCACGCCGAAGCCCAGCGTCGCCACCGCGAGATAATAACCCTTCAGCTTCAGGATGGGGCGGCCCACCACATAGGCGATGGCGCCCGAAATCGCCGCGCCGGCCACCACCGCGAGCGCCGGCGGCAGGCCGAAATGCGCCGGCAGGAGCGCGCACGCATAGCCGCCGATGCCGAGGAAGCCCGCATGGCCGAGGCTGATCTGCCCCGCATAGCCGGTGAGGATGACGATGCCCACCACCGCGATGGAATTGACGAAGACCAGCGAGCCGACGCGGTAATAATAGTTCGACGGAAAGAAGAAGGGACTGGCGATGATGAGCACCGCCAGCACCAGCAGGGTGGACTGCTTGGGGGAGAGCCGCATGGTCACACGCGCTCCACCGGATTGCTGCCGTAGAGGCCGCGCGGGAAGGCGAACAGCACCGCGAGGATGACGAAGAAGGCCACCGCATCCTTGTAGTGGGAGGAGATGTAGCCCGCCGTCAGCGCCTCCATGAGGCCGAGCAGCAGCCCGCCCGCCAGCGCGCCCTTGGGGTTGCCCATGCCGCCCAGCATGGCGGCGGCAAAGCCCTTCAGCGCCAGCGAGATGCCGATCTCGAAGCTGGTCGGCAGGATGGGGGTGATGAGCACGCCCGCCAGGGCGCCGATGGCGGCAGAAAGCGCGAAGGAGAGCGTCATCACGAAGCGCGTGTTGATGCCCACGAGCTGCGCCGCGAGGCGATTGTTGGAGGTGGCGAGCACCGCGCGGCCGGTGAGCGTGCGGGTGAAGAACAGCCAAAGCGCCACGAAGATGGCCACCGCCCCCGCCACCACCCACAGGCTCTGCGGCAGCACGGTGGCGCCCAGCACGTGGATGGGATCGTCGCCGGAGAAGGAGGGCAGGCGGTGGGTGCCCTTGTCGAGGACGATCTGGGTGACGCCCCGGATGAAGATGGACGCGCCGATGGTGATGATGATGAGCGACACCACGGGCGCCCCGCGCGCCGGCTCGATGGCGAAGGTGTTCAGCGCCACGCCGATGGCCGCCGTGAGCGCGATGGCGATGAGCGCCGCGAGCGGCAAAGGCAATCCTGCGGCGACGCCGGCGACCGAGATCATGCCGCCCAGCATCACGAACTCGCCCTGGGCGAAGTTCACCACGTCGGAGGCGTTGTAGATGATGGTGAAGCCGAGGGCGACGAGGGCATAGACCGCGCCCACCGTGACCCCGGACACCAGGAATTGCAGCAGATCGGACATACGCTCGCTCCCCGCGGGCGGTTCGAGGCGGCGGGCCGGATGGGCCGGCAGGCCGTCTCACGCTATGTGGAAGGGGTGCCGCGCCTTGCCGCCGGGCGCGAAGCCCGGCGGGGGCGGTTTTCATTGTCCGCCGCAACCCGCGCGGCGGAAGATGTTCAGTAAAAGGGTGGCTACTTCACCAGCTTCCAGCCGCCGTTGCTGATTTCCAGCATGCGGAAGGCGGAAAGATCGAGGCCGAGATGGTCGGTCTTCGAATAATTGTAGGTGCCGGTGGTGCCGACGAGGCCATTGGTGTTCTCGATGGCATCGCGGATGGCGGCGGGCTTGGGCGAAGGCGCCTTGTTGAGCGCCTCGGTGAGGATGCGCATGGCGTCATGGGCATAGCCGCCGAAGGTGGAGACGGGCGCGTTCGCCGCCTTCTCGAAGCTCGCCTTGTAGGCCAGCACAACGGGCTTCTGCGGGTCCTTCGGGTCGAGCAGTTCGCCCACCAGCAGCGCGGTGCCGGGCAGGCGCACGCCCTCGGCATTCTTGGCGCCGGACAATTCGATGAAGGCGTTGGAGGCGACGCCGTGGGACTGGTAGAGCGGCAGGGCGATGCCGAGCTGCGCATAGTTCCGCGTGATGGTCGCCGGCCCCTGCCCGAAGCCGGTGTTGAGCACCGCCTGGATGCCCGGCTTGTTGCGGATGTTGGTGAGCTGCGGGGTCATGTCCGCATCTTTCGGCCCATAGGTCTCGTCGGCGACGATCTCGATGCCGGAGGTCTTGGCCACCGCGATGCACTGGGCGCGCATGGAGGCGCCGAAGCCGTCGGTGCCGGAGATGAGGCCGATCTTCGTGAGGCCGCGGGCCTTCATGTCGTCGAAGATCTTCTGGCACGCCATGCGGTCGGTGTGCGGGGTCTTGAAGGTATAGGGCTTCACCGGATCGATGATCTCGATGGCGCCGGCGAGCGAGATGAAGGGCACCTTGCTCTCTTCCGCCACGGCGAGGATGGCGAGCGACGTGCCCGTGGTGGTGCCGCCCACCATGGCGACCACGCCGTCGTCTTCCACGAGGCGGGTGGCGAAGGTCTTGGCCTTGGAGGGATCGCCGCCGTCGTCATAGAGGACGAGCTTCGCCTTCTCGCCCTTGATGCCGCCCTTGGCGTTCAGCTCCTCGACCATCATGCGGATGGTCTTGGCCTCGGGATCGCCGAGGGAGGAAGCCGGCCCGGTTTCCGAGACCACGGCGCCGATCTTGATGTCGGCAAGGGCGGGGGCAGTGGCGGCGGTGGCGAGCAGCGCCAGCGCGAGAGCGCCCGTGACAATCCTCTTCATGTGTCCTCCCCAGGATTGATGGCTGACGCCGCCGCGCCGTCGCCACCGCCGGCAAGCCTGCGGGAGAAAGCGAGGGGGCATCACGCTTCGATCTATTATCGTTAGATCGTTCGGTCTTTTTAATTCAGATCCATTCGCATTGCCACCAGAATCTGCAGCGCTTGAACGCAGCGTCAGTCGGACTTGTTTTTCGTGGCTTTCAGGGCGCTATTCGGCGCCTTTCAACGCCCACGCGCCGTCGCGCCTCGACGATTTTGCGTCGGCACGTCGCAGGGCGCCGCTTGACATGGCTCAAGGAACGCGTGAATAGTTAGATCGATCGTTCGATGAATTATCCAACAACCCAACGCCGCCAATTCAACGCCACATCAGGGGTGGACCGCCATGCCGCACGCCGCCGTGTCCGAGGCCGCACAGGCCCGCGACTATCGCGCGCTCATCGAGCCCGCGCGCATCAACAGCCGTCTTTACTATGATCCGGCCATCTTCCAGGAAGAGCTGGAGAAGATCTGGTACAAGACCTGGGTCTATGTGGGCCACACCAGCGAGATTCCCAACAAGAACGATTACGTCACCAAGTCCATCGGCCCCATGCCGGTGCTGATGGTGCGGGACCGGGAAGGCGAGGTCCGCCTCCTTCTCAACAAGTGCCCCCATCGCGGCAACCAGCTGTGCGCCTACCAGAAGGGCAACCGCACGTCCTTTACCTGCCCCTATCACTCCTGGACCTTCTCCAACACCGGCGACCTCATGGGCTATGCCCTGCCGGAGGGCTATGAGGGCCAGAGCAAGGCGGGGCTGAACCTCGGCAAGGTGCCGCGCATCGCCATCTATCGCGGCTTCGTCTTCGGCTCCATGGCGGCCGAGGGCATCTCGCTGGAAGAGCACCTCGGCGGCGCAAAGGCGGCCCTCGACCAGCTGCTCGACAACTCGCCCACCGGCGAGCTGGAGCTGACCGCGGGCTTCCTGCAGCACCGCACCAAGGCCAACTGGAAGTTCATGCTGGAGAACGAGACGGACGGCTACCACCCCGGCTTCGTCCACGGCTCGGTCTTTCAGGTCACTTCCTCCGGCATCGGCAGCCTCTATGGCGCGGATTCCACGGCGCTGACCCGCGACTATGGCAACGGCCACACCGAGTTCGACCTGCGCCCCGAATGGCGCAAGCATGACAAGCCGCTCCAGTGGTTCGGCACCACGCCGGAGCGCCTGCCCGAATACGTGAAGAGCATGAACGCGGCCTATGGCGAGGAGCGCGCCCGCGAGATCATGATCGATGGCTCGCCCCACGTCATGATCTTCCCGAACCTCTTCATCGCCGAGATCCAGATCTTCGTGCTCCAGCCGGTGGCGGTGGACGAGACCATCCAGCATGTCACCGCCGTGCAGTTCAAGGGCGCGCCGGACATCAACCGCCGCCTGCGCCAGCAGACCATGGGCTCTGTCGGCCCCGCCGGCCTGCTGCTCGCCGACGATACCGAGATGTACGAGCGCAACCATCGCGGCGCGCAGATCCTCGATCCCGAATGGCTGGTGCTTTCGCGCGGCCTGCACCGCGAGCGTCTCGACGAGAACGGCTTCCGCATCGCCCATTCCACCGACGAGACGCCCCAGCGCGGCATCTGGCGCCACTATCTGAACCTGATGACGGAGGCCCGTTGATGACCGCCCTCGCTCACTCCTTCACGG
>JAEWBL010000657.1 GCA_023391175.1 Pseudomonadota bacterium | reverse complement strand
CCGCCGAGTGGGTGGAGACCATCCGCTCCAAGAAGGAAGCCAACATCGCCAAGATGGCGCCGAAGCTTCTCAAGAACTCGGTGCCCATGGACTTCCACTCGGCGCTCGGCGCGCTGAAGAACGTCATCAAGGAGCGCCCCGACGCGCTGCTGGTGAACGAGGGCGCCAACACCCTCGACCTCGCCCGCGGCATCATCGACATGTACGAGCCGCGCAAGCGCCTCGATGTCGGCACCTGGGGCGTGATGGGCATCGGCATGGGCTTCGCCATCGCGGCGGCGGTGGAGACCGGCAAGAAGGTTCTCGCAGTGGAAGGCGACAGCGCCTTCGGCTTCTCCGGCATGGAGGTGGAGACCATCTGCCGCTACAACCTGCCGGTCACCATCGTGATCTTCAACAACAACGGCATCTATCGCGGCACCGACACCGCCCCCACCGGGCGTGATCCCGGCACCACGGTGTTCGTCCCCGGCTCGCGCTACGACAAGATGATGGAAGCCTTCGGCGGCGTGGGTGTGAACGTCACGTCTCCCGACGAGCTCTATCGCGCGGTCAGCGCCGCCATGGACTCAGGCAAGCCCACGCTCATCAATGCGGAAATCGACCCGGCCGCCGGCTCCGAGAGCGGCAACATCGGCTCGCTCAACCCGCAGAGCGTGGTCAAGAAGAAGAAGTGAGCGGCGCCCGATCTATTCGGCGCCACTCATGATGCAAGGCTGGTCGGCGGGGCCTCAGGTCCCGCCACCCAACCCGACGACACCAAAATAATAAAAGTAAAACCGGGAACGAAAACAGAGCGGAATTGTGAGGACACTATGGGCAAGGCACTAGAGGGGGTCCGCATCCTGGACTTCACCCACGTTCAGTCCGGACCGAGCTGCACCCAGCTGCTCGCCTGGTTCGGCGCGGACGTCATCAAGGTGGAGCGTCCCGGCGAGGGCGACGTGACGCGCGGCCAGCTCCGCGACGTGGACGGCGCCGACAGCCTCTATTTCACCATGCTCAATTCCAACAAGAGGTCGATCACCCTCGACACCAAGAATCCCGAGGGCAAGGCGGTCCTCGAGCAGCTGGTGCGCCAGTGCGACGTGCTGGTCGAGAATTTCGCGCCGGGCGCGCTCGACCGCATGGGCCTCACCTGGGAGCGCCTCTCCACCATCAACCCGCGCCTCATCCTCGCCTCCGTGAAGGGCTTCGGCCCCGGTCCGTTCGAGGATTGCAAGGTGTATGAGAACGTCGCCCAGTGCGCGGGCGGCGCCGCCTCCACCACCGGCTTCCGTGACAGCCTGCCCATGGTGAGCGCCGCGCAGATCGGGGATTCGGGCACCGGCCTCCACCTCGCCCTCGGCATCGTCACCGCTTTGTTCCAGCGCGAGCACACCGGCCGCGGCCAGCGCGTGATGTGCGCCATGCAGGACGCGGTGCTGAACCTCTGCCGCGTGAAGCTGCGCGACCAGCAGCGCCTCGCCAACGGCCCGCTCAAGGAATACAGCCAGTTCGGCGAGGGCATTCCGTTCGGCGACAGCGTGCCCCGCGCCGGCAACGATTCCGGCGGCGGCCAGCCCGGGCGCATCCTGCGCTGCAAGGGCTGGGAGCACGATCCCAACGCCTACATCTACTTCATCACCCAGGCCCCGGTCTGGGAGAAGATCTGCGACGTCATCCACGAGCCCGAGTGGAAGCCCGATCCGAACTACGCGACGCCGGCCGCGCGCCTGCCCCACCTCAACGAGATCTTCACGCGCATCGAGGCGTGGACCATGGCCCACACCAAGTTCGAGGCCATGGAGATCCTCAACAAGTACGACATCCCCTGCGGTCCCATCCTCTCCATGAAAGAGATCGCCGAGGACCAGTCGCTCTATGCCACCGGCACGCTGGTGGAGGTGGAGCACCCGACGCGCGGCACCTACCTGACCGTCGGCAACCCCATCAAGCTCTCGGACAACCAGGTCGAGGTGGAGCGCTCGCCGCTGCTCGGGGAGCACACCGAGGAGGTGCTCGCCGGCGTGCTCGGCCTCGCCCCCGACCGCATCGACGCCCTGCGCGCCTCCGGCGCCATCGGCACCCCCCGTCGCATGGCGGCGGAATAGCAGCATACGCCAGGGTTCGGCCGCTTGGTGGCCGAACCGAAACGTACCTCGGGGCGGTGCGCCTTAAGGGGCCGCCCCATCGCCGGCAACGGCGGGAGGTGACAGGTTTGAAAGGATGACGCGATGAGTGCGGACGTCGATCTTGCTCAGCTGATGGATGCCGTGGCGGACGCCATCGTGGTCTGCGACAAGGCCGGCAACATTGCGCTCTGGAATCCGGCGGCCGAGCGCATGTTCGGCTTCACGCCCGACGAGGCCATGGGCCAGTCGCTCGACATCATCATCCCCGAGCGCCAGCGCCAGCGGCACTGGGACGGCTATCACGAGACCATGCGCACCGGCGTCACCCGCTACGGGACGACGCTGTTGCGCGTGCCGGCCATCCACAAGGACGGCCACGCCTTGTCCATCGCCTTCACCGTCGCGCTCCTCGCCTCCCCGGCGGGCGAGCCGACGCACATCGTCTCGGTCATCCGCGACGAGACGGCGCGATGGAAGGAGGAGCGCGACCTTCGCAAGCGCCTCGCGGACGCCGAGGCGCAGATGAAGGCGGCATCCCAAGCATAACGACCGGACAAACCGGCGGGTGAAGCCGGCGGCGGCCCGTGCCGCGACGCCGGAAGGTTTCGGGACTTCGGAGGCCTCGCGCGCCGCCGTCCCTGTGTTCAAGGCCAGTTTTTGAAAAGGGAACGCAAATGACCAGCAAGCCGTTGGAAGGCATCAAGATCATCGACTTCACGCACGTTCAGGCCGGCCCCGCCTGCACGCAGCTCCTCGCCTGGTTCGGCGCGGACGTCATCAAGGTGGAGCGTCCCGGCTCGGGCGACGTGACGCGCAACCAGCTGCGCGACATCTCGAACGCCGACGCGCTGTACTTCACCATGCTGAACTCCAACAAGCGCTCCCTGACCCTGGACACCAAGACCCAGGAAGGCAAGGAAGTGCTGACGAAGCTCATCAAGGAGAGCGACGTCCTCGTGGAGAACTTCGCCCCCGGCGCCCTCGACCGCATGGGCTTCACCTGGGAGCACATCAACGAGCTGAACCCGGGCATGATCGTCGCCTCGGTGAAGGGCTTCTCCGACGGCCATCACTACGAAGACCTGAAGGTCTACGAGAACGTGGCCCAGTGCGCCGGCGGCGCGGCCTCCACCACCGGCTTCTGGGACGGCCCCCCCACCGTGTCCGCGGCGGCGCTCGGTGACTCGAACACCGGCATGCACCTCGCCATCGGCATCCTCACCGCGCTGCACGCCCGCAACAAGACCGGCAAGGGCCAGAAGGTCGCCGTGTCCATGCAGGATGCGGTCATCAACCTCTGCCGCGTCAAGCTGCGCGACCAGCAGCGCCTCGACCGCGTGGGCTACCTCGAGGAATACCCGCAGTACCCGCACGGCACGTTCTCGGACGTGGTTCCGCGCGGCGGCAACGCGGGCGGCGGCGGCCAGCCCGGCTGGGTGCTGAAGTGCAAGGGCTGGGAGACCGATCCCAACGCCTACATCTACTTCACCGTGCAGGAGCAGGCCTGGGGCAAGGTGGCGGAAGCCATCGGCAAGCCCGAGTGGATCAACGATCCGGCCTACAACACCGCCCGCGCCCGCCAGGACAAGATCTTCGACATCTTCGCGGTGATCGAGGCGTGGCTCGCCGACAAGACCAAGTTCGAGGCGGTGGACATCCTGCGCAAGTTCGACATCCCCTGCGCCCCGGTGCTCACCATGAAGGAAATCGCCGAGGACAAGTCGCTGCGCGAGAGCGGCACCATCGTGGAAGTCGATCACAAGCAGCGCGGCAAGTATCTGACCGTCGGCAGCCCGATCAAGTTCTCCGACATGAGCGTGGAAGTCACCGGCTCCCCGCTGCTCGGCGAGCACACCGACGAGGTGCTGGCGGAGCTCGGCTATTCCCCCGAGCAGATCAAGTCCATGCACGAAGGTCGCGTGGTCTGATTTTTGAGCCTTGCGGCGGGGCGATGCGTCCCGCCGCATTCTTATCGCGTCATCGCCCGGCTTGTCCGGGCGATCCACCATCCCGCTCATCGGGTGCCCGGTCTCGAAGCACCGGGATGCGGATAAGTGGATGCCCCGGACGAGCCGGGGCATGACGACCCGCCCGACGCCGCATATTCCTCCCGGCCTTGCCCGATGCGCTGAGCGCTCCGGCCGCCGGCTTCCGCGCCGCCCCTGAGGGGAGAGGCGATGTTTCGTCCGCAAGGGCGGCCCGCACAATTCACCTCGCCGAGTGCGTCACGCCTCGCGCTTTCACTGGCGCCCCACTGGCGTCGTG
>JAEWBL010000539.1 GCA_023391175.1 Pseudomonadota bacterium | reverse complement strand
CCGCTCGACGTCACCGATCCACCGTCTTCATCCGCTCCTCGTCGTAGCGAGGGCCCGCGATCTTCTCGGGCGCGAGCGCGGCGTCGAGCGCGCCCAGCTCCGCGGGCGACAGCGCGATCCCGGCAGCGGCGACGTTCTCCTCCAGGTACCTGCGGCGCTTGGTACCGGGGATCGGGACGACGTCCTCGCCCTTGTGCAGGAGCCACGCGAGCGCGAGCTGCCCGGGCGTCACGCCCCGCTGCGTCGCCAGCGCGCGCACGGCGTCGGCGGCGCGCACGTTGGCGTCGAAGTTCGCCCCCTGGAAGCGCGGGTCGCGGCGCCGGAAGTCGGCCTCCGGGTACTCCTCGGCGCGGCGCACGTCACCGGTGAGGAACCCGCGCCCGAGCGGCGCGAAGGGGACGAGCGCGATGCCGAGCTCGCGCAGCGTCGGGATGATCTCCGCCTCGAGGTTGCGCTCCCACAGCGAGTACTCGCTCTGCAGCGCCGCGATCGGGTGCACCGCGTGAGCCCGCCGGATCGTGCGCGCACCCGCCTCCGAGAGCCCGAGGTGACGCACCTTGCCTGCGCGCACCAGGTCGGACATCGCGCCCACCACGTCCTCGATCGGCACCGCCGGATCGACGCGGTGCTGGTACAGCAGGTCGATGCGGTCGGTGCGGAGCCGCCGCAGCGATCCCTCCACCGCCTCGCGGACGTGCCCGGGGCGGCTGTCGAGGCCGACGCTGCTGCCGTCCTCGATGCGGAAGCCGAACTTCGTCGCGATGAAGACGCGCTCGCGCCGGCCCGCGAACGCGCGCCCCAGCAGCTCCTCGTTCCGGTATGGACCGTACACCTCGGCGGTGTCGAAGAAGGCGACGCCCAGCTCGAGGGCCCGATCGATCGTGGCCAGCGACTCCGCCTCGTCGGCGTCGCCGTACGCCTGGCTCATCCCCATGCAGCCGAGCCCCAGCGCCGACACCTCCGGCCCGCCCCTGCCCAGACGACGCTTCGGCAACGCCATGACGCCCCCTCTGGTCGCGTCTCTTATCGGGGATGCGTCACCGACGCATCGGGCGGAACGCCGCTCCGAATCCGGAGGGTGCTGCTCGGAATTCCGAGGCCGTCGGCGGAGAAGTACCGGAGATCGCTCGGGCGTGCGCGGGCATCGGCGATGCATCGGCTCGATCGGCGCGCGCGAGCGGATACCGCCGCCCGCGCGAGCTGAACCGCCCTAGACTGGCCGAGGGGGAGACGATGACGGCTCGACGCGCGTTGCTTCTGCTGGGCGTGGCGGTGCTCGCCGGGTGCGGGAGCGACGACGCGGACGCCGCGCGCCGCGACATGCTCATGCCGGCGTGCAGCTGGCCGGACGGAACGGACACGTACGACCCGGCGACGCAGGCCGGGTGCCGCGCACGGTCGATGTTCCAGGTGTGCCTCGTGCCCGAGGGGTCGATCTACCACCCGAGCAGCGGCACCATCACGACGCCCTCGGGAGAGGTCGTGGAGGGGACGTGCATGAACCAGTGCACGCCGACCGAGTTCTCGCTGGTGTGCAGCAGCGGCACGACGTTCGGGCCCATCCCCGAGCCCGACCCGGCGCTCCGCTGCCGCCACATCCCCGTGCCCACACCGTCGGGCGTGGCGCCTCTCTGCTGTCCGTGCTCGCCCTGAGCGCAGCGCGCGCTACTTCGTCGGCTCCTCGAAGAGCCAGGTCGAGAGGTAGCGCTCGCCGGTGTCCGGCAGCACCGTCACGATGAGCTTCCCCTCGCTCTCGGGCCGCTTCGCCACCTCGATCGCGGCCCAGAGCGCGCCGCCGCAGCTGATGCCGGAGAGGATGCCCTCCTCCTTGCACAGCCGCCGCGCCATCTCGCCGGCGTCCTCGTTCTTCACGGTGATGGTCTCGTCGAGCAGGTCGGTGCGGAGCACCTTCGGGACGAAGCCGGGGCCCCAACCCTGGATCTTGTGCGGGCCTGCCTTGCCCTGCGAGATGGCGGGTGAGTCGCTCGGCTCGGCGGCGATGATCTTGATGCCCGGCTTCCGCGCCTTCAGCACCTCGGCGACGCCGGTGATCGTGCCGCCCGTGCCGGTACCGCCCACGAAGACGTCGATCTTGCCGTCGGTGTCGCGCCAGATCTCCTCCGCCGTCGTCCGGCGGTGGATGTCCGGGTTCGCGGGGTTCTCGAACTGCTGAAGGATGAGGTAGCGCGGGTCCTTCTCGGCCATCTCGTTGGCGATGCGGATCGCGCCCTTCATGCCCTCGGCGCCGGGGGTGAGGATCAGCTCCGCGCCGAGCGCCTTGAGCAGCTTGCGGCGCTCCGCGCTCATCGTCTCGGGCATCGTCAGCGCGATGCGGTACCCCTTGGCGGCCGCCACGAACGCGAGGCCGATGCCGGTGTTGCCGCTGGTCGGCTCGAGCAGGATCGTGTCCGGCTTGATCTTCCCGTCCCGCTCCGCGGCCTCGATCATCGCGACGCCGATGCGGTCCTTCACGCTCGAGCAGGGGTTGAACGACTCGAGCTTCGCGACCACCTGGGCGCGCAGCCCGGCGGTGATGCGGTTCAGTCGCACGAGCGGCGTGTTGCCGATGGTCTTGGTGATGTCCTCTGCGATGCGCATGGATGCCCCTTCTGTTGAGTAGACGATCATCCTATAAAACGGAGGAAGTCTCCGTTCAAGCGGATATCCGTCCAGCGCCAGCCGGGCCGCGCCGTTCCCATGCGCGCGGCGCGCCTCGAGCGCCAACGGAAGCGCATGGC
>JAEWBL010000502.1 GCA_023391175.1 Pseudomonadota bacterium | reverse complement strand
GCCTGGTGATGGTCCGTGCCTTTCAGCAGCACCACATATTCGGGCACCACGAAGGACAGGATCGGCCCGCAGCGGAGCCAGAGATTCTCGATCATCTCGTTTAGAATAGGGATGCCGGCCAGCGCATAGATGCCGAAATGGAAGCGGCGGTGGACGTCGAGATAGGCGTCAAGCGCCCGCCGGGCGATCATGCCCCGCATGTCCGCAAGCAGGGCGTCCAGCGCGTCGATGTCGGCCGGGCTCGCCTTCGCGGCCGCCTCGCGGGTGGCGCGGCCTTCCAGCTCGCAGCGGACCATGGTGATGTCGACCAGTGCGCTCCTGCGCAGGTCCGGCACCAGCGCGGAATTCCGCGGCCCCTGTTCCAGCACCCCCTGCGCCACGAGCCGGGCGATGGCATCGCGCACTGGGGTGATGGACGTGCCGAACGTCTCCGCCAGTTGGCGCAAGACCAGCGCGCTGCCCGGCTCGAAACGCCCGGCGAGCAGCGCCTCGCGAAGCTGCGCATGGGCGCGATCCCACAAGGGCTCGCGGGAGAGCCGGGAGAGGTTGCGGTCGGCGACGGTCGCGTTCGTGTCCATCTTCCAAGGGGAGCACTGGAAAAGCGCGTTGACAAGCAGCTTATATGTCGTTTGTTATAACAAACAACAAAAGGGAGACGCGCCAATGAAGCACAGCCTTGCCCTCGCCCGGGGCTTTGCCCCGGCCCTGGCCCCAGCCTTCGGGCTCGCAGCGACTTTGGGGGCGGTCCTCCTCGCGTCAGCCGGGAGCGCCACTGCCCAGGACAAGTTCCCGAGCCGCGAGGTGCGCCTCATCGTTCCGTGGAACGCGGGCGGCTCCAACGACATCGCCGCGCGCGTGCTGGCGCCGATCCTCGCCGAAAACGGCGTGCGCATCATCGTGGACAACGTGCCCGGCGGCACCGGCACCATCGGCATGGGCCGCGTCGCCAGCGCCAATCCGGACGGCTACACGCTGGGCATGGGCACCTCGTCCACCCTCTCCATGATCGCCCAGAACAAGACGCCGCTGCGCAACGACCAGTTCGCGGGCATCGCCCGCGTGTCCAGCGATCCCTTGATGCTGCTGGTGAAGACGGACGGGGCGAAGGACGTGGACGCCTTCGTCGCCCAGATGAAGGCCAATCCCGGCAAGATCACCATCGGCACGCCGGGCAGCTACAACATCAACCACATCTTCGCGACCATGACCGCCAAGGCGGCGGGCGTGGACTATGTGAACGTGCCCTATCCGGGCGGCGCCAAGGTCATCACCGATCTCGCCGGCGGCCAGATCGACGCGGCGGTGCTGAAGCCCTCCGAGAGCATCGCGCAGATCAAGGCGGGGCAGGTGAAGCCCATCGCCATCTTCGACAACCAGCGCCTCACCGTCTTCCCCGACGTGCCGACCATGAAGGAGAAGGGCTTCGACGTCTTCCCCTACGGCCCGGTGGTGCAGATGGCCTATATCGTCGGCCCGGCGAAGATGCCGCCGGAGGTGCGCAAGACGCTGGTCGAGGCGTTCCGCAAGTCCATCCAGGACCCGCGCTTCAAGACCTTCGCGGCCGAGAACGGCGTGCTGGTGGACGACCTCACCGGCGATGCCCTCGATGCCGAGGTGAACGCCGTCCAGAAGTCGCTGAACGCGGTGGCCACCCAGGTGTTCAAGGGCGCGGAATAGCGCCCGGCAGCGGCGCGGGCCTCGCATCGCCCGCGCCCTTCTTTCCTTCCCGATCCATAAGAAAGGGCGCGCCGTGAGCGTCATCAAGAGTGTCCGGGCCCACGTGATGGCGGCGCCCGTCGAGAAGCCGTTCACCTCGTCGCGGGGCTGGCTCTACAAGACGCGCGGCACCTGTCTCGTTGAGATCGAGACGGCCGACGGCATCGTCGGCTGGGGCGAGTGCTACGGCCCCTCCGCCGTCGCAAAGGCCTTCATCGAGACCCAGTTCGGCCCGCGCATCCTCGGCCGCGACCCGTTCGACGTGGAGGTGATCTGGGAAGACCTCTACAACCGCATCAAGGATTACGGCAACAAGGGCATGTCCATCGCCGCCATCAGCGGCATCGACATCGCCTTGTGGGACATCATCGGCAAGAGCTGCGGCAAGCCGGTGCACAAGCTCCTCGGCGGCGCCTTCCGCACCGAGGTGGATTGCTACGCCACCGGCCTGTATTTCATCGATTTCGACAATCTGGTGGGCGAGGCGGTGGAGGAAGCCACCGGCTACGTGGACGAGGGCTTCAAGGCCATCAAGATGAAGATCGGCCTTGGCAACATCGCCAAGGACTACGAGCGCGTGAAGGCGGTGCGCGACGCCATCGGCCCCAACATCCGCCTCATGGTGGATGCCAACCACGCCTTCTCCGTGCCCGTCGCCATCCGCCTCGGCCGCAAGCTGGAAGAGCTCGACGTGGAGTGGTTCGAGGAGCCCATCTCGCCGGAGGACATTGATGGTTATGTGGAGGTCGCCCGCGCCCTCGACATGGCGGTGGCCGGCGGCGAGAACGAGTTCACCCGCTGGGGCTTCCGCGACGCCATCGTGCGCAAGGCCATGGACATCGTGCAGCCGGACGTGTGCGCCGCGGGCGGCCTCTCCGAGTGCAAGAAGATCGCCACGCTCGCCTCCACCCATGGCGTCGAGTGCGTGCCTCACGCCTGGGGCTCGGCGGTGGGCATCGCCGCGACGCTCCACTTCCTCGGCTCCCTCGCCGACCAGCCGCCGAGCCTGTTCCCGTTCGAGCCGCTGCTGGAGTTCGAGCAGTGCGAGAACCCGTTCCGCGACCACCTCGCCAAGGAGCCCATCGTGCAGGAGCGCGGACGGGTGAAGATCCCCACCGGTCCGGGCCTCGGCATCGAGATCGACCGCTCGGTCATCGACCGCTATCGGTTGGGTTGAGCCATGCGCTTCGTGAGCTTCCGCCACGCCGGCGAGGACCGTGCCGGCGTCCTTGAAGGCGATGGCGCGGGCGCCGATGACGTGGTGTTCGACCTCGCCCATCCGGCCATGGCCGATGCCCTCGGCGGTGTCGCGCCGCATGTCCATGCGCTGATCCTCGCCGGCCTGCCGGCGATGGTTGAGCGCATCGCTGCCCACGGCCTTGCCGGGGCCGCTCGGCTCCCGGCGCGCGAGGTGGACCTGCTGGCGCCCTATGTGCCACCGCGCATCTATGCGCTCGCCTTCAATTATCGCGATGCGCTGGCCGAGCGGGGCATGGCGGCTCCGGCCGAGCCGGTGCTGTTCATGAAGCAGGCCTCCACCGTGGTCGGGCCGGGCGCGCCGATCCTGCTGCCGCCGGACATCGGCGGCTGTACCTATGAGGTGGAGATCGCTGCCGTCATCGGCCGGCGGGCGGAGAGGGTGACGCGCGAGGAGGCGCTCTCCCACGTTGCCGCCTACGCCGTGTTCAACGACATCAGCGCCAGCGAGATGATCAAGCGCGACGGCGGCTTCACCCGCGGCAAGAATGTGCCGACCTTCGGCCCCCTCGGCCCCTTCCTCGCCAGCGCCGACGAGATCGCCGACCCGCACGCCCTCGCCCTCTCCCTCGACGTGGACGGCACGCGGCTGCAGGAGGGCATCTCCGCCGACCTCGTGTTCGACATCGCCGATCTGGTCTCGCGCCTGTCGCAGGCCCACACGCTGGAGCCGGGGGACGTGATCGCCACCGGCACGCCGGCCGGTGTCGCGGGCATGCGCAAGCCGCCGGCCTGGCTCCGGCCCGGTTCCGTGGTGCGCGCCCGCGTGGAAGGGCTCGGCACTCTGGTCAATCCCATCCTGGAAGGTGCGCCTTATGGTCCGTGAGCGGCCGATCGTCTTCGCTACCAATGCGCTGCATCCGGACGGCGCGGCGCTGCTGGAGGGCGTTGCCGAAATCGTCGTCGGCCCCGACACGTCCGACGACACCCTGCGCCGCCTTACCCGCGAGGCCGATGCGGTGATCGTGCGCGCCAAGCTCCCGGACGATGTGTTCGAGGGCGCGGAGCGCGTGCGGGGCGTGGTGCGGCACGGGGTGGGGCTCGATTTCATCCCCGTCGCGGCGGCGACCGCCCGGGGCATCCCGGTGGCCAACCTGCCGGGCAGCAACACGCAGACCGTGGCGGAATACGTGTTCTCCGCCCTCTTCCATCTGCGCCGGCCGCTGGCGCGGATCGATGCGCGCCTGCGCGCGGATGGCTGGAATCCGGCACGCGGGCTGGGCGACGGCACCAGCGAGATTGCGGGCTCGACCCTCGGCATCATCGGGCTCGGCGCCATCGGCCAGCGGGTCGCGGCCATCGCGCGGGCCGGGTTCGGCATGCGCGTCATCGGCGCGTCGCGCTCCGGCGGGGCGGTGGAGGGCATCGAGGGCGTCGATCTGGAGGCCCTGTTCGCCCAGAGCGACGCGGTGGTCATCGCCTGCCCGCTGACGCCGCAGACGAAAGGCCTCGTGGACGGGCGGCTGCTCGCGCGGATGAAGCCCTCCGCCGTGCTCATCAATCCGGCGCGCGGCCCTATCGTGGATACGCAGGCGCTCCTCACCGCCCTCAAGGCGGGGTGGATCGCGGGCGCGGCGACCGATGTCTACGACACCCATCCCGTGCCGCCGGACAGCCCGCTCTTCGACCTGCCGAACCTGCTGATGACGCCCCACCTCGCCGGCATCACCGCCACCTCCATGCGGGCCATGAGCATCGGCGCCGCCGAGGAGGTGCTGCGTATCCTGAGGGGCGGGGAGCCGCAGAACCTCGTCAATCCCGACTATCGCGCCGCGCGCGGCTGACCGCGCTCCAGAGCCAGAACCCGAGAGAGCCCCATGCGCATCGCCTCCATCCGTGCCGTCCCCGTCTCCTTCCGCGTGCCCGAGGGCAAGAACGTCACGCTGGGCATCGGCCGGGCGGTGAAGCGCGATTCCGTGCTCGTGCGGGTGGAGACGGACGAAGGCATCGTCGGCTGGGGCGAGGCCCATCACGGCCGCTGCCCGGGCGCGGTGGCGAAGCTCATCGACACCACCTTGTCCGAGCTGGTGCTGGGCATGGATGCGCTGGACGTGGTGGGCGTGTGGCAGAAGGTCTACCGCATGCAGCTCGCCAGCCACGGCATGGGCGCGGCGGCGGCGCTGGCCCTGAGCGGGCTCGACATCGCCTTATGGGACATCCGCGGCAAGGCGATGAACGCCCCCATCCATCGCCTGCTAGGCGGGGCGCCGAGGAAGATCAAGGCCTATGCCGGCGGCATCTCGCTCGGCTGGCAGGAGCCTTCCGCGCTTGCCGAGGAGGCGCAATCCTACGTGGCGCAGGGCTATCGCGCCCTGAAGCTGCGCGTGGGTGACGCGCCCCAGCGCGACATTGCGCGGGTGGAGGCGGTGCGCGCCGCGGTGGGAGACGAGATCGACATTCTCGTCGACGGCAACACCGGCTGCTCTCTGGACGACGTGCGCCGGGTGATGCCGGCCTATGAGGCGGCGAAGGTCGGCTGGTTCGAGGAGCCGTTCCCGCCGCACGATTACCGCAGCTATCAGGACGCCGCGAAGCTCGGCACCGTGCCGCTGGCGGCGGGGGAGAACCACTATACCCGCTTCGAGTTCACCCGCCTGATCGCGGACGGCGCGGTCTCCTTCGCGCAGCCGGACCTCTCCAAGGCCGGCGGCATCACCGAATGCCACCGCATCGCGGTGCTCGCCTCCGCCTGGAAGATGTCGGTGAACCCGCACACCTCCGCCACCGGCATCAACATGGTGGCGACGCTGCACCTGATGTGCGCGGTGGACAATCCCGGCTATTTCGAGGGCGATGTTGCCCACCACAACCCGTTCCGCGACGAGGTGTGCGGCCTGCCGTATCAGCTTTCGCCGGACGGCACCGTCACCTGCCGCGAGGGGCCGGGCCTCGGCATCGAGGTGGACGAGGCCTTCCTCGCCGCCCACCCGCTCATCGAGGGCCCGTGCTACGTGTGATCGCTTCTCGGCTCACAGGAAGCCGGTGGAGATCCACGGCACGGCGGCGACGATGATGAGGCCGATGAGCAGCGCGATCATGTACCCCACGATGGGCTTCATGCCCGCATCCGGGCTGATGCGGCTGATGGCGCAGGCGGCGTAATAGCCGACGCCGAAGGGCGGCGCGAACAGGCCCATGCCCATGGCGAGGATTACCACCATGGAATAGTGCACCTCGTTCACCCCCACTTGCTTGGCGATGGGGAAGAGGAGGGGGCCGAACAGCACGATGGCGGGGATGCCCTCCAGCACCGAGCCCAGCACCACGAACGCCACGATGGAGACCGCGAGGAAGCTCGCCGACCCGCCCGGCAGGGCACGCATGGCCTCGGCCAGTGCGTTGGAGAAGCCGGACTGGGTGAGCGCCCACGCCATGCCGGTCGCGGCGCCGATGATGAACAGGATGGCGCCGGAGAGCGCCGCCGTATCCACCAGCATGGGGAACAGGCGGCGGAAATCGAACCGGCGATAGATGAGCAGGCCCGCCACCACCGAATAGACGATGCCGATGGTGGAGACCTCCGTGGCGGTGGCGACGCCCTCGATCACCGCCGCGCGGATGACGAAGGGCAAGGCGATGGCGGGCACGGAGATGATGAAGGCGCGCCCCACCTCGCCCCAGCTCGCCTTGGCGACGCCGCTGAGATCCTCGTCGCGATAGCGCCACCACACGACCGAGCACAGGGCAACGGCGAGCACCAGCGCCGGCAGCAGGCCGCCGGTGAACAAAGCGGCGATGGACACGCCCGTGACCGAGCCGATGGTGATGAGCACGATGGAGGGCGGAATGGTCTCGGTCTGCGCACCGGTCGCCGAGAGCAGCGCCACGAGGTCGCCCGGCTTGGCGCCGCGCTTGGTCATTTCCGGAAACAGCACCGGGGCGACGGCGGCCATGTCGGCGGCCTTGGAGCCGGAGATGCCCGAGACGAGATACATGGCGCCCACCAGCACATAATGAAGGCCACCGCGCACATGGCCGAGGAGGCTCGCGAGGAAGGCCACCATGGCCTTGGCCATGCCGGTCATCTCGATGAGCTGGCCGAGGAACACGAACAGCGGCACGGCGAGCAGGATGAGGTGCCCCATGCCCTCGTCGAAGCGGCCGATCACCACCATGCTCGGCGTGTGGGTGGAGAGCGAGATGTAGGCGAAGGTGGCAAGGCCGAAGGAGAAGGCGATGGGCACCGCCATCAGCACCATGACGCCCACGCCGAACAGGAAGAAGATCAGGAGGTTGTAGTTGCCCAGCGTCCGGAACACCGGACCGAGGGCATAGAAGCCGCCGACGATGGCGGCGACCACGAGGATGGCGATCACCGCATCGCGCCCCGTGGCGTGCTGGGCGAGCTTGAGCAGACCCACCATCAGCATAAGCGCCGTGCCCACCGGAATGGCGGCGGCGCGCCAGGTGTTGGGAATCTCCAGCGCCGGCATCACCACATAGGCTTCCTCCTGCGCATACTCGATGGCCGGGTGGAGGATCATCAGCAGGAAGGCGACGGCTGCGGCAATGGCGATCATGTCGAAGAAGGCACGGGCGCGCGGCTTCATCATGCCGACGATGGCCGTCATGCGCATGTGCTCGCCGCGGTTCAGCGCGATCACCGAGCCGAACAGGGAGAGCCAGAGGAAGAGCATAGAGGCCAGCTCATCCGACCAGATGAGCGGCTTGTGC
>JAEWBL010000478.1 GCA_023391175.1 Pseudomonadota bacterium | reverse complement strand
TAAAACGAGTACGACAGGCCGGCGGCGCGACGAACCGCCCAGCCTCTCGTACTCAAGGCACGGGCGGCACTGGACGGTAGCCGCCCGGCAGTCTCGATGCCGCCTCGGGAGGCCCGGAGGATGCCGGATGCCCGTTCAAGCGGCTTACGGAAGCTGCACCCGATTCTTGGACCGGAAGACCCGTTCGCCGCCTTGCGCAAAATCAATCACCAGATCCCACTGGCCGGCGCCGGCCTGGGTGCGGGCGCGGTAGCGGCCCTCGCCCAGCGGCTCGAGGTCCAGCGCCACGTCGCGGCGCGCGTCGGTGGGGTGGGCGAGTTCGCCGTCGGCGACGAGGTTGGTGATGGGCTTTCCGGTGCCATCGCGCACCACGATGTTCACCTCGCGGGCACCGCCGCCGGGTGAAGCGAGGGCCACGTCCACCTTCCAGTGCATGGCCGCCTGCCGCTCCGCCGCCTGATGCTCGGCGGTGAAGGCAAGGCCGGCCTTGTAGGAGCTTTCGGTCTCCACCCCCGCGAAGGTGGTGACAGCGAAGCGCGCCATGATGACGTTGACGCCGATGACCACGCCGAAGAAGGCGAGGAGGATGGCGAGCACCGCGCGGCCAGTCAGTTCGCGCGGTGCCTTCGGGGTGCTGGCGGCCGGGGCAGAGGCTCTAGCCATGGTGTGTTTCCCTTCCCTGCGGCCCGATCAGGGGCCGATGAAATGGTCGGTGACGGAGGCGGCGAGGCCGGAAGCCTTGTCGCGGATGCGGAAGGTCACGGGCAGGGACGCCGAGGGCGGGAGCTTGTCGCTGGTGGTGACGAGCACGCGCACCTCCCGCGTCTGGTCCGGGCCGATGGTGAGGCCGTCCGCATTGTCGCCGATCACCTCGATGCTGGCATCGGGAACGCCCTCGACGGAGAGGATGAACGTCCGCTCCTCCAGCTTCTTGTTGATGAGGCGGATGGTGTAGGCATTGCGAATGGCACCGCTCGAGAGCCGCACGAACAGCGGGTTGCGGTCGTGGATGGCGGCGATGCCTTCCGTCGAGCGCCCGATCAGCGCCGTGAGCATGAGGCCCGAGACGAGGGCGATCAGCACCCCGTAGAGGATGGTGCGCGGGCGCAGGATGCGCTGCACGAACGGCTTGCCGGCGGCGCGCGCCTCAAGGTTCGCCTCGCTCTCGTAGGTGATGAGGTTCCCAGGACGGCCGATCTTGTGCATCACCGTGTTGCAGGCATCGATGCACAGGCCGCACTGGATGCAGGGCAGCTGGAGCCCCTGGCGGATGTCGACGCCCGTGGGACACACCGCGACGCACTGGCCGCAATCCACGCAGTCGCCCGCGGGTAGCCCCTTCTCGCGCAGCACGGCCGCCTTCTTCACCGAGCCGCGGGGCTCGCCGCGATCGTAGAGATAGGTGACGTTGAGCGCATATTCGTCGGTCAGCGCCGCCTGGATGCGCGGCCACGGGCACATGTAGGTGCAGACCTGCTCGCGCATGTGGCCGGCGAGGGCATAGGTGGTGAAGGTCAGCACCGCGATGGACATGTAGGCCACGGCGGGCGCCTGGAAGGTGGCGAGCTCCACCACCAGGGTCGGCGCATCGGCGAAGTAGAGCACCCAGGCGCCGCCGGTCCACCAGGCGATCAGCAGCCAGATGGAATGCTTCAGCGTCTTGTGCGCGAACTTGTCGATGGACCAGGGCTGGGCGTCGGCGATCATCCGCTCGCGGCGGTCGCCCTCGATCAGGCGCTCCACCGCCATGAACAGGTCGGTCCACACCGTCTGCGGGCAGAGGTAGCCGCACCACACACGGCCGGCCACCGCATTCATCAGGAACAAGACGAGCGACGCCAGGATGAGCAGGCCGGCGACGTAGTAAAATTCCTGCGGCCAGATCTCGAGGAAGAAGAAATAGAAGCGGCGGGCCGGGAAATCGATGAGCACGGCCTGGTTCGGCGCGTCCGGACCACGGTCCCAGCGCACGAACGGCAGCAGATAGTAGATGCCGAGGGTGATCCCGAGCAGGACCCACTTGATGGTGCGGAAGCGGCCGTGGACGCTCTGGGGATAGATCTGGCGCCGGGCCTCGTAAAGCGGGATGTCGTCGTCGCCGCTCACGACCACGGGGGCCTTCTTGTCCTCGGACTTGGTGGACAGGGCAGTCATCATCTTCACCGCGGTTCGCCGGTCAAGACGGACCGGCCATACGTCGGGGCCTTGCCCCTCGGGCGCAAATGCGGAGACCCCCGTCTCCGCTCTGCTGCACTACATTCATATCTTAGAATGTAGCTGTGATCCCCAAAACAAAAGGTCGCGCCGACGTTTGGTCGCGCGACCTTTTGGCATCTCCACCCAGATGGCTGTTCCGGACGCTGCGCGTGTCCGCCCGGATGGCTGGCCGGTGGGCGCGTCCGGGGCGGAACGCCCCGGACCTCAGGCTCAGCGTCCGCCGCCCAGCGAATGGACGTAGACGGTGAGAGCCTTGATCGTGGTCGGGTCGAGGCGCGCGTGCCAGGCCGGCATCACGTTGCCACGTCCATTGATGACACCATACTCGATGGTGGCCTTGTCGGAGCCGTACAGCCAGATGCCGTCGGTGAGGTTCGGAGCACCCATTTCCTGGTTGCCCTTGCCGTCTTCGCCATGGCAGGCGGCGCAATTGGAGGCGAACACCTCCTTGCCCTTGTCGAAGTCCGCACCCGGCTTGGCGATGCCGGAGAGGGTGCGCACATAATCGGCGACCGCCGAGATTTCCGGCTTCTGCAGGATGCCGTCCTTGCCGAAGGCCGGCATGTTGCCCTGGCGGGTGTCCGGATCGTTGGCGCGGATGCCGTGCTCGATGGTCGTCTGGATCTGCTCCAGCGAACCGCCCCACAGCCAGTCGTCGTCATTGAGGTTGGGGAAGCCGGTGGCGCCGCCGCCGCCCGCGCCGTGGCAGGGCGCGCAATTGTCAGCGAAGGCGACGCGGCCCTGGGCTCGGGCGAGGGAGAGCAGCGCCGGCGTCTGCTCGATCTGCTCGAGCGAGGCGTTGGCGAGCTTGGCCGCGCTTTCGGACCGGACGGCCTTGAGGTCGGCGATCTGGATCGCCACCGCCGAGCGCGAATGCCAGCCGAGCAGGCCCGGCGTCGCCGAGTTGATCAGCGGCCAGGCCGGAAACAGGATCCAGTAGCCGAT